>JBGSYU010000766.1:0-6245 GCA_041750715.1 Lacipirellula sp. | reverse complement strand
GTGCTTCGGATCACCCGCCAGCACCATTTCGTACGTCGGCCCGATCTGAAATTCTAGCGCCAAGAGCATCTGCCCCATCGCCGTTGGCGCCTGCTGCATTAAACCTGCTGCCGAACGCAGGGCGCCGTCCGCGGCGTCGATGTATCTGCGGTCGCCGGTGAGCTTGCCGAGGCGAACCAGCGCCGTGGTTGCCAGCGCGCTGGCGCTGGGAACGCTGGCGTCGGTCGCGTCCTTGTTGCGGGCGATCAGCTTTTCGTGATCGTCGGCGGTGTAGTAGAACCCGCCGCCTTCGCGGTCGGCGAAGCGTTCTAGCACGATGTCGAGCAGCCGCGCGGCCTCGACGAGTCGCTCGCCGTCGAACGTCGCTTCGTACAGTGAAATGAGTCCGTTGGCCAGCGCGGCGTAGTCGTCGAGATACGCGTCGAGCTTCGCCTTGCCGTGTCGCCAGGTGTGCAGCAGCCGGCCGTCGGCGCGGCGTAGGTTGGCGTGGATGAAGTTTGCGGCGGCGCCCGCCGCAGCGGTGAACCGCTGCTCGCCCAGGGCGGCGCCGGCGCGGGCTAGAGCGTCGATCATCAGGCCGTTCCAGGCGACGATTATTTTGTCGTCTTTGCCGGGACGAACTCGCGTTTCGCGGACGGCGAACAGTTTCGCTCGCGAAGAAGCAAGCTCCGCGGATAATTCTTCTTCGTTGCGCCCCAGAACGCGGGCGGATTGGGCGAGCGTTTTGGGTAGGTTGAGGATGTTGTGACCCTCAAAATTGCCCGCGTCGCTTACGTCGTAGACGCGCCCGAACGTGTCGCCCGCCGCTTCGCCGAGCACCGCCTCTAGTTCGTCCGGCGTCCAAACGTAGAACTTGCCCTCTTCGCCTTCGCTGTCGGCGTCCTCGGTGCTGTAGAACCCGCCCGCCGGGTCGGTCATATCGCGCAGCACGTAGTCGATCGACTCGCGTACCACGCGGGCGTAGTTCGGGTCGCCGGTCGCTTGAAACGCCTCCGTGTAGACGCCGGCCAGCAGGGCATTGTCGTACAGCATCTTCTCGAAGTGCGGAACCAACCAGCGGGCGTCGACCGAGTATCGTGCGAAGCCGCCGCCGAGGTGATCGTAGATGCCGCCGGCCGCCATGCGGTCGAGCGTCGTGCGGACCATCGCCAGCGACGGGGCGTGGCCCGTGCGATGCCAGAAGCGAAGAAGCAAGCTGAGGTCCATGGGGTGCGGGAACTTCGGGGCTTGCCCGAACCCGCCCCACGTTTGGTCGAAGGCGCGGCCGAGTTGATTGACGGCTGTTTCGATGAGGATCCGCGACAACTCGCCGCCCGTCGCCTGTCCGGCGCGATTCAGCTCCGTCGAAAGCTGGCCCGCCATCTCCTCGACCTGCTCGCGGCGCTTCGTCCACGCATCGTGAACGGCTCGCAGCACTTCGTCGAATCCCGGCATGCCGCCGCGGCTGGTGGGCGGAAAGTAGGTGCCGGCGTAGAACGGCTTTAGCTCGGGCGTGAGGAACACCGACATCGGCCAGCCGCCGCGGCCGGTCATCATCTGCGTGGCGTTCATGTAGATCTGATCGAGATCGGGCCGCTCCTCGCGATCGACCTTGATCGCGACGAACCGCTCGTTGATGATCGCCGCGATCGTCTCGTTCTCAAAACTCTCGTGCTCCATCACATGGCACCAATGGCACGCGGAGTAGCCGATGGAAAGAAAGATCGGCCTCCGCTCCCGCTTCGACCGCGCGAGCGCCTCAGGCCCCCACGGATACCAGTTCACAGGATTGTTCTGGTGCTGCAGCAGATAGGGTGACGATTCGTGGGCGAGGTGATTGGGCATAAGAGAACTCCAAGGCGACTAACCACGAAACACACGAAACACACGAAAGAAGATTTTGGGAACACTAATCAGCGCTCATCAAAGAATTGATTAGTGAAGATTAGTGCTGATTAGTGTTCCACTTTGCATTTATCTTCTTTTCGTGCATTTCGTGTGTTTCGTGGTTAGATTAATGGCCCCCAGTCAAAGAAAACGCCCCGGAAGGCAGGCGCCGCCCGGGGCGTTTGTGTCGCTGGTCTTGTCAGTGCGAACTAGACGGGCGTCACCGCGTCGGCGCGGGGGCCCTTTGGGCCGCGGCCTTCGGTGTACGTCACACGCTGGCCCTCTTGCAGGGTGTCGAACCCGCCGTTCTCGACGGCCGAGTGGTGGAAGAACAGCTCTCCCTTGTCGCCCTGAATGAAGCCAAAGCCCTTGTCCGCAATCAATTTCTTAATCGTGCCTTCTGCCATGGTTGCAGAAACTCCCTAAACGAAACTCAAAAAACCAACGCCACGGGCCGCGCCCTCGCTCTCGCAAAACCCGACGAGAACACGCGACAGTCCCACGATTTTGGAGCACCCAAGTCGACCGCGATGGAAGAGCCGTCCGCGGCAGTCGCTAGCGGAGCGAACTGGAGGAAGAATCTACAACATGAAGCGGGGGTTTGACTCGATAGGACCCCTATGCCGGTACTATAAACCAACGAATCGGCGAGGTACAGGGCCGATATTTTCGCGGCTAGCGGCCTGCGGCGGCGTTACCCGTAGGCGAGTCTCTCCGAGACTCGCTGCCGGTCTCGGAGAGACCGGCCTACGTGCGCCTAGCCCGCCATGCGGTCGCTGCGGTTGGGCAGCGAGAGGGGCGTGTCCTCGTTCGCCTGGCGGAACTGCATCAGGTACGCGTCCTCGGGCGAATCTTCGTAGTACGACCGCAGCACGGTGACGGCTCGGAAGCCGGCGGCTTTGAAGAACAGTTGAGCCGCAAGATTCGTCTCGCGGACTTCGAGCGTGATCCGTACGCGCCGTTGGCTGGAGAGCTTGCCCAGCAGCTTCTCGATCATCTGCCGGCCGACGCCACGATGACGAAATTCGGGCGCCACCGCGAAATTCAAGATGTGCAGCCGCGTCTTGTGCAGTTCATAGATCATGAACCCCACGACGCGCTCGCCGTGCTCGGCGACCATGCCGATGCAGTTCCGCTGGCGCAAGCAGCGGATAAAGTCCTCCTCGAACCACGGGAACTCGAAGCTGCCGCGCTCGATGTCGAGCACCTCGGCCATATCGCGGCGGATCATCCAGCGAATGTGAACCCGCACTTGCTGTTGTGGATTGGCGCTCATGGCGGCCTCCTTCCCTGTCGGCCTGGTGGTGATCGGCACGTCGACTAGCCGGCAGGCTAAGCGAGAGCGAAAACTACCAAATGAGTATCTCGTTGCCAAGCGAGAAACTTTGAGCATTTGGGCGCTCGTACAGTTTGAGCGTTCGTACAGTAGGTACGTCATCCTGAGCGGAGCGAAGGATCGAGCCCCGCCGCCAGAATCTTCACTCCGCTCAGAATGACAAGCTGCCGATTGTTCCGACAGTGCCGAAAACCACGACTCGGGCGATCGAGAAATACATGCCGCATGTGCGGCCGTACTCCGCACGCCTACCCCAAGCGAGGTAGGCTTGCGCGGCAGTTTCCAGCCCCTGCATCTTGCCCCGCTTACAGGGCTTCGCGAATCGCCTCGCATCGCCACCGCCACCCACCCATGTCTGACGCACTCATTGAACCCTCGCCGACTTCGCTGCTGGCAGACGAGGCCCGCAAGCACTACCGGTTGTTGAAGATCGGGGTGCTCGCCCTACTAGCGCTGGCGTGTGGCTTTCCATTCACGCTGAACCTGTCGGACCCCGATTTGTGGGGCCACGTCCGTTACGGGCAGGATTGGCTGGCCGCCGGCGAGCTGCCGCGGACGGCCACGCACACGTTCACCGCCGTCGACTATCCGTGGGTAAACCACGAAAACGCCGCGGAGCTACTGTTCGCCCTTAGCTACAAATACATCGGCATCTACGGAATGTTGGTCGGCAAATGCCTGTTGGGCATGGCCATCGTGGGCGCGATTGTCTGGCTCGCTTGCAAAAAGGGCGTGCCGGCGATTTCCGTTGGGGCGTTCTTGCTGCTGGTTGCGACCAATTTGCAGCCGTTCTTTCCCATGCGGCCGCAGTTGTTGAGCTTCGCCCTGTGTGCGATCGCGCTGGTGTGCGTCGACCGCGGGTTTCCGGGCTGGCCCGATTCTCGTCGCGTGCAGTTCCGTTGGCTGCTGCCGCTGCCGATTATCTTCATTGCGTGGGTGAACTCCCACGGCGGATTCGTCGCGGGGCTGTGCATCGTCGGCACGCTACTGTTGGGGCGGATGATTGAACTGCTTTTGTGCGACGGCCGGCGATCGCTGGGGAAAGTCGTTCCGATCGCCGTCGTTGGACTGGCATGCCTCGCCGCGACGGTCGTGAATCCCTACGGCATCGGCTTGCATCAGTGGCTGTGGCACGCGTGGGGCGGAGCGCCGCCGGAGATCACCGAGTGGGCGCCGCCGCTGCCGGGCAAGCCGGTGTTCTGGCCATTCGTGACACTCATCGCCGTCGCCATTGGGTGCCTGGCGGGCTCGACCAAGAAACGCGATTGGACGCACATCGTCATCCTGCTGCTCGTCATGTGGCAATCCTGCCTGCACCTGAGACACATCGCATTCTTCGCAATTCTGTGCGGCTTCTGGCTGCCCGTTCACTGGCACTCGGCGATCGTGCGGCTTCGCCCCGACCGCAAGGGGCGGCTTCCCATCATGTTGCCGGCAGTGTGGGTGAGACTCGCCATGGCTGCGGCGATACTCGCAGGCATCGCCGTGCAGAGCACTGCGCTGGCACGACGCCTGACCGACCTGCCGGTGTGGCGAAGCATGTACCCCGTCGACGCGGTGCAGTTTATGGTCGACAACCGCCTCGGCGGCAAGACGGTCGTAGCGTTCAACTGGGCCCAATACGCCATCGCGGCGCTGTCGCCGGAGGTGACCGTCGGCTTCGACGGACGGTTCGACACCTGCTATCCGCAAGAAGCGATCGACGTCCACTTCGACTTCCTGCTCGGCGGCGACGGCCCACGCGACCGGCGGCCGGACGCGGGGCCCGTCGATGGCTCGCGCGTGCTGGAGTACGGCCAACCCGATTTGGTGCTGGTCGAGCGGCGCTACGAAAACTGCGTGGCGGTGATGGAAGCCGAGGCGGCGAAGGAAACCCCGACCTGGACGCTGCTCTACAGCGATGCCGTGGCGGAACTGTGGGGGCGTTCGACGCAGTACGACGACCCGACTAGCCCGCACTACTTTCCGACGGCCAACCGCCGGTTCGACGTGAAATTGCTGGAGGCCCGCTTTCAGTGGCCGGCGCTTCCCGATCGGAGTTTATGGGAAGACCACGTGGAGCCGTCTCTCCGAGACGGCAATTCGAGTCTCGGAGAGACTCGACTACGTAGCGGAGTTTCTCCGAAACTCCGTCCGAATCTCGGAGAGATTCGGCTACGCACCACGGCGTTCCGCCTTGTTGAGTAATGCACCCGCACAGGTGGCGTGATATGAATAAGACGGCCAACGCGAAAGTCGATCCCCAAACGGAATCGCCGACCGCTCGCAATTCGACTTACCTCGACCGCCTTCAAGCAAACCTCGCCATCGCCGAGCAGACCGCGAAGGTCGCCGGCGAAATGGACGCCGCGCCGGTCCTCGAGTTCCGCAAGCGAACGTCGCTAGCCGTCTCGGTCGTCATCCCCGTCTACAACGAACGCGACACGGTGGTCGAAGTGGTTCGCCGGGTACAGGCGGTCGGGATTCACGAAGAGATCATCATCGTCGACGACTTCAGCACCGACGGCGCCCGGCAGATTCTGATGGAGCTCGACCGCGAGGACGACGTCCGCGTCCTGCTGCACGGCTACAACAAGGGCAAAGGCGCCGCGCTGCGGACCGGCTTTCAGCAGGCCCACGGCGACGTAGTGCTGATCCAAGACGCCGACCTGGAATACGACCCCAACGACCTGCCGCGACTGCTCGAACCGATCGAGCGCTGCCAGGCCGACGTCGTTTACGGCTCGCGATTCCTGGAAAACGCCGAGCAAGACCCTTCGCGGCTGCATCGCCTGGGCAACTGGCTGCTCACCGCCGCCTCGAACGCGACCACCGGCCAGCGGCTCACCGACATGGAAACCTGCTACAAAGTCTTCCGCCGAGAAGTGCTGGAGCAGATCGACGTCGAGCAGAACCGCTTCGGCTTCGAGCCGGAGATCACCGCGAAGGTCTCCCGGCTCGGCTACCGCATTTTGGAACTGCCGATCGGCTACAACTACCGCACGTACGAAGAAGGCAAAAAAATCGGCCTCCGCGACGCGGCCAGTGCGCTGTGGTGCATCGC
>JBGSYU010000765.1:0-2043 GCA_041750715.1 Lacipirellula sp. | reverse complement strand
CGTAGAACGTGGCCCTGCGGTCGGTAATCGCCTGCCAGCTCACCAGCACGGACGTTACCGTGAGCAGCGCTGATAGTCCGAACAGCCACAGGCCGAGACCATCGAGGCCGAGGCTGAAGTGAATATTGACCGCGGCTTCGTTGCCACCGAGCCAGACCCAATCCGAGACGGCGAAGTTTTCCTTGCCAATCGGATAGATGGCGATGATGTACGCGGCTAGTCCGAGGGTCACCAAGGACGTAACAAGGGCCGCTACGCGAACGCCCCCCGTGCCGGTCGCGGCGAGCAGCCAGACAATCGCCGCGCCGACGAGTGGGAGAAAGACAGTGAGTATGAGCCAATATTCCATAAAGTCTGGTTTGCTTCACGCAATGCAATGGTTGACGACGACGCTGCGAAATCCTTCGTCATTCGGAACTGGGATTTCGTTCGTCATTTCTGATTTCGACTTTCGTCATTTCATCCACCCGGCCTCATGACGATTTGCCAAAACAGCGCCACCAACCCCAGCACCATCGCCAGCGCGTACCACTGCACCATTCCGTTTTGCAACGACCGCAGCAGATAACCAACGACCGCCGGCATCTTACCGCACAGGTTCACCAGGCCGTCTATGAAAAAGCGATCGATCACGTAGCTCAAAACCGCGACCACGCGCAGCGGCCAAACCAATAATACGTTGTACAACTCATCGATAAAGAACTTCCCCCGCGACAGACGATAGAGCGGGCTCAGTGCGCGGGACAACGTCTCGGCCTCGCGGCGCTCGCCAAGATACATGAACGCCGCCAACCCGATGCCCAGAAACGCCGCCAGCGTGCTGATCGCTGCGATCTCAGTATGGAAGACCGGCTCGACCGCGGTGCGCGCAATGGGCCCAAACGCCAGCGACGGCGCCCGGCCAAGGAACGGACCAAATAGGTGCGTCGGCCCAAACAGCAGACCAACGACGACTGAGCAGAACGCCAGGATAATCAACGGAATGGTCATCGAGGCGGGTGACTCGTGCGCGTGATGTCCCGCCTCGCGTGGAATCTGCTCGGCGCCATGGAACGTCATGAAGTACGCCCGAAACGTATAGAACGCTGTCAACAGAGCCGCGAAAAGTGCGAGCCAATACAGCCCGGTGTGCAAAGCCGCCTGAACGGCGTGACCCGCCTCGTCGGCATGGTGCGCTCGCTCGTGGAGCGCCGCCAGGATTTCGTCTTTGCTCCAAAAGCCGGCGAACGGAATGACGCCCGAGAGCGCCAGACAGCCGACGAGAAACGTCCACCGCGTGATCGGCATCAGCCGCTTCAGGCCGCCGAAATAGCGCATGTCGATCACGCCCCCCATGGCGTGCATCACGCTTCCCGCCCCGAGGAACAACAGCGCCTTGAAAAATGCGTGCGTGAACAGGTGGAACATCCCGGCCGTGATGCCCAGCAGCGTGCCCGTGCCGACGCTCAAAAACATGTAGCCCAGTTGGCTGACGGTGGAATAGGCCAGCACGCGCTTGAGATCGGTCTGCGTGATCGCGATCGACCCGGCCAACAGCGCCGTAACGCCGCCAATGATCGAGACCACGTTGCCGGCGTCGATCGGCTCGCCGTCGATTTCGAATAACGGCACACCCGCCGCGGCCGCGAACAACGGCGCGCAGCGCACCACCATGTACACGCCCGCGGTGACCATCGTGGCGGCGTGGATCAGGGCGCTGACCGGCGTTGGGCCTTCCATGGCGTCGGGCAGCCAGACGTGCAACGGAAACTGGGCGCTTTTGCCGCAGGCGCCGACCATCAACAACAAACAGATGGCCAGGGCCACACCGCCGCCAACGAACAGCATGGGATCGGCTAGCCGCATCTGCCCCAGTACTCCCGCGACGGCGACCGAACCGCCGTCAGCGGTAGGCGCCAGAGTGTCGTGGAAATTGAGCGTTCCGTAGGCGGACCAAATCAGAAACAAGGCAATCGCAAAACCGAAATCGCCCACCCGATTGACCAGAAACGCTTTCTTACCGGCCGCGGCCGCTTCGGGTTTTTGATACCAAAAGCCGATGAG
>JBGSYU010000764.1:0-7471 GCA_041750715.1 Lacipirellula sp. | reverse complement strand
GGCAGGCCGCACCGCCGCAGGCGGGCGCCCCGGGGAGGACTCCCGCGACGGTGCCGCCGCCAACCGATCGGCGGCACTACAGCTACGCCATAGGGCTCGACCTCGGCACGAGTTTTCGCAACGACAAGCTCGCCCTCGACGTCGAAAGCCTGGTCGCCGGCATCGAAGATGGACTGCAGGGCAAGGACCCCAAGTTCTCGATGGAGATCTGCCAAGCCGCCATGCAGCGGCTCTCCGCCGGGCGCATGGACGCACTTGCGCGACGCAACCAAGAATACCTCGCGCAAAACGCCAAAGCCGAAGGCGTGCAAACTACTCCCAGCGGCTTGCAGTACAAGGTCCTCAAGTCCGGCGACGGCGCCACGCCCACGGCTGAGGATACGGTGAAGGTCCATTACCGCGGGCAGCTCATCGACGGCATGGTGTTCGACGAAAGCTACGGCGGCGCCCCGGCGTCGCTAGAGCTGAGCGGCCCCCAAGGCGTCATTCCCGGCTGGGTCGAAGCCCTGGAACAGATGAAAGTCGGCGATAAGTGGCGCCTGGTGGTCCCCAGCAATCTGGGCTACGGCGATCGCGGCTACCCCGGCGCCATCCCACCGAATGCGACGCTCCTCTTCGACATTGAACTGCTAGGCATCGAAGGAAAGTCACCGGCAGAGACGGCGCGCTAGGACCGGAAGCAACCTCGGACAAACGCGGATATGTCGGCTTAGCGCCTGGTTTGAGAAGCCGCGACCTACGATACGGGTTTTCCACGCTGGGCGAATTCTGCCCCAAATCTGGCCCCGCAGCCGCACCGCTGGACGTTCCGGAAAGTCGACCTGGGCATCCTCATTAGCGACCCAGCCGAGCGTCGCTTGCCGCACCGGACCAACCGACGCATCGCTCGCGGAGCGGTTTGGGCCTATTTTCCTGGCGGCAAGCGGAGCGCTACTCATTCGCCCAATATTTCTCCCAGGAGAACTGCAAAGTCCAGAAGCAGTCACCTCGCCGCAGCGAGTCGCCGTGGCGACCTGAGGTATTCCGAAGGGTCTGGCCAGATTCTTCGGAGTACCTCAGAATGACACCAACCTTGCCCAAGCAAACGGTTTCACTACCCAGCCGGGTCCGTAATCGCACCCAGGCGTCAACGCCTTGCCCGGCGAGAACTAGGCTTTATTCAAGCGAACGAGGTACCAATGCACCAAGCCGACCACGACAAGAATCAGCCCCGCTCTCTGAAGCGAACCGGCCTCGGCCTCGCAATGGCTGCCGTCGTGGTCGCCGCTTCCATCGGCCTCTGCCGCGCCCAGGAATATCTCACCGGCATCGAGTGGCAAGAGCCGCCCGTGATTAAGCCGGGCAAGTCCGCCGGCGAGGCGCCGTCCGACGCGGTCATTCTGTTCGACGGCAAAAACTTCGACGCCTGGAACGGCGCCGACTCCTGGAAGATCGAAGGCGACACGGCCGTCGTCGGCACGAACTACATCGAGACCAAAGAGCGCTTCGGCGATTCTCAGCTTCACGTCGAATGGTCGGCCCCGACGCCGCCCCAGGGCACGGGCCAAGGCCGCGGCAACAGCGGCGTGTTCTTCGGCGACTACGAGTTGCAAGTGCTCGACTCGTACGACGACAAGACCTATTTCGACGGCCAGGCCGGCGCCATCTACAAGCAGCAGCCACCGATGGTCAACGCGATGCGTCCGCCGGGCCAGTGGAACGCGTACGACATTATCTGGACCGCCCCGCGGTTCGAGGACGACGGCAAACTCAAGTCGCCGGCGTACATCACGGTGCTCCACAACGGCGTCGTCGTGCAGAATCACTTCGAACTCCTCGGCAATACGCCATTCCACCAGCCGCCTCAGTACAAACCGCCGACCGAGCTGCCGGTGCGCCTGCAAGACCACGGCAACCCGGTCCGCTTCCGCAATATCTGGATCCGCGAGCTGAAGCCGATTGAGGGGAAGAAAACGCGCGAACCTTTCTTCCGCGAGGGCGACAAAGAAACGCCGATCGACAAGGCTAACGCGGGCAATTAGAAGTTTAGCCTGCGGCAAATGCGGAAACTTCGTAGCGCCACTGCACCGTCTCGCGAGTCGAGACATGAGGGCTGCCGAGCGGCTCGATTCTAATAACCTGCTGCGTTAGAAGCAGTCGACACGTTCGGACAGACGCCGTTTCGATGGACGTCGGCAACTCCGCCGATCGCAACAAGAATTCGCGACCGTCGCGAGTGCGAAGTTTTACTGCGTAATCGTCCACGGGCGTGGCCGAAATCCCGTCGGCTAGTGCGTAAGCGATCGACGGCAACTCCGCATTAGGCTTACGGCGACAAGCAAAATCGAAGCACAAAATCGCGAAGTTCACGCTGGATAGCGTAAACAGCGTCGCGGACCAATATCGCCCATCGGACCCGGTGAACAACAGGGAAGATCGCCCATCTTCGAGCTTGTGCTTCACTGCTTCCTGTAACGGCGGAGGGGGGGCGGCTTCGAGCAGCGGCGTGGCGCGCCCGGCCTTCACGGCGTAGATAGAGTGCCCGTAGCGGTCGCCCAGCCATGTGAAGACGGCTTGAACTCCGACGCCATCGCGATCCAGCGTAGTAATTTCACCCGTCAATTGCGAAGGCATTCAAATTCGTCTCACGCAGAGGCGCGGAGAACGCAACAGAACTCTCCCTGTTTTCCTCTGCGTCTCCGCGCCTCTGCGTGAGACTCATTGGAGCAGGCAATAAGTTGGCTAATCTTCCCCATCATCCGCCACCGGCTGACCGGCGCGCCACCGCAGCACTGCATCTAGAAAACCCTGAATGTCGCCGTCCATCACCGCATGGAAGTTGCCTTGGCCGTACTTTGTGCGGGCGTCCTTCACCCGTTGATCGGGATGCAAGAAATAGTTGCGAATCTGCGAGCCGAACCCGGTCTTCGCCTGCTGCTGGTACTTCGCCGCCTCTGCCGCTTCGCGTTTTTCTTCTTCCATCCGCGCCATCCGCGCTCGCAGCATCTTCCAGGCGGTGGCCCGGTTCTTGTGCTGCGACCGCTCGCTCTGGCACTGCACGACGATGCCGGTGGGAAAGTGCGTGAGCCGGATCGCGCTGGAAGTCTTGTTGACGTGCTGCCCGCCGGCGCCGCTGGCGCGAAACGTATCTTCGCGAATGTCTTGCGGGTCGATCTCGACGGCCACCGAATCGGCGATTTCGGGCGACACATCGACCGCCGCAAAGCTGGTCTGCCGCTTGCCTTCACTATTGAACGGGCTGATCCGCACCAAGCGGTGCATGCCGGTCTCGCCGCGGAGGTAGCCGTAGGCCATCGGGCCGCGGATCGTGATCGATACGTGATTGATGCCCGCCTCCTCGTTGTCCTGCCGGTCGATCAGCTCGACCGCGTAGCCGTTTTTCTCCGACCACATGAGGTACATCCGCAGCAGCATCTCGGCCCAGTCGTTGGCGTCGGTGCCGCCGTCGCGGGCGTTGATGGTGAGGATGGCGCCCGCCGCGTCGTGCGCGCCGTTCAGGAGGGCACGTAGCTTGAGATCTTCGAGCAATTGCTCGACGCGCTCGACCTCCCCCGGCACTTCCGCGGCGAAGGATTCGTCCTCGCTGGCCATCTCGAGCATGGCCGCGAGGTCGTCGCAGGAAGACTGCGTTTCCTCCAGCGGCTTGATGATGCTGGCGAGCGATTTGCGCTCGCCGACCCGTTCTTGAGCCCGCTCCTGGTTGTCCCAGAAGGAGGGGTCGGCCATTTCGGCGTCGATCGCCTTAATACGCGCCTGCTTGGAATCGCCGTCAAAGAGAGTCCCGCAGTTGGACGACCGTCTGGCGGATCGCTTTGGCGCGGTCGTACCATTGGCTGTCTAACATCGGTGCGGGACCTCAGGGAGCGAACATTTAGCCCCCGGTCACTGACCGGGGGCTAAGTGGGCGTGAATTGTGCGTCAATTGTACGGCACGTCGACGCGAGGCACGAGGCCCCCTAGACTGATCTCATGGCACGCGTCGTTCTGGCAATGTCGGGCGGAGTCGATTCCAGCGTCGCGGCGCACCTGCTTCTGGAGCAAGGCCACGAGGTAATCGGCGTCTTCATGCGCCACGGGCATCAATCGCCCGTAGCGTGCGCGACAGAATCAAGCCCCAATAGCCCCGACCAAGCTTGGTCGGGGCTAGGGCGTGCATCGCTTCCCATCGTCAACCGCCTCGACCACAAGCAAGGCTGCTGCACCGCGTCCGACGCCGAAGACGCCCGCCGCGTGGCCGACCGGCTCGCCATTCCGTTCTACGCGCTGAACCTCGACCAAGAGTTCGCCCGCATCATCGACTACTTCGTCGACGAGTACGCGGCCGGCCGGACGCCCAATCCGTGCGTGCAGTGCAACAACTGGATCAAGTTCGGCAAACTGTTCGACTACGCCGATAGCGTGGGGGCCCAGTTCGTCGCCACGGGGCATTACGCGAGATTGGCGACCGATAATGCCGGCCGTCCCGCCCTGCTCCGCGGCCACGACGACGGCAAAGATCAGTCGTACGTGTTGTTCGGCATTGCTCAGCGGTTGCTCACGCGAATGCTGTTGCCCGTCGGCGAATATGAAAAGCCGGCGATCCGCAAGCTCGCCGCCGGCCTGGGACTTAACGTCGCTGCCAAGAAAGACAGCCAAGAAATCTGCTTCGTCACCAGCGGCCATTACGGCGATTTCATTCGCCAGCGCCGCAGTGCGTCCGGCGAGTCCGCTTCAGCGGTCGGGGAGTTCGTCCTCACCACCGGCGAAGTCGTCGGCCAGCACGACGGCATCGAAGGTTTCACCATCGGCCAACGGAAGGGCCTCGGCGTCGCACTCGGCGAGCCAAAGTTCGTCGTCCGAATCGAACCCCAGTCGCGCCGCGTCGTGCTCGGCGATCGGCAGCAGCTCGGTCGCACCGAACTGAGCGCGATGAGGTGCAACTGGCTAATCGATCCCGCCGATCTACCCGCGCGTAGCGACGTGCAGATTCGCTACAACGCCTCGCCGGCGCCAGCGGCGATTGAATACTCGCAGCATGGCCAATTGCACATTCGCTTCGACGAGCCGCAATTTGGCGTCGCTCCGGGGCAAGCGGTCGTCTGCTACGAGGGGAATCGCGTCCTGGGCGGCGGCTGGATTGAGTAAGGATTCGACGCTCGCTCTTCTTGCTGCTGCCGTCGGGTTTCGGCGAACTCAAGCCCAGCCTGAACCACGACGATGCTCACCGGCAGCAGGCACGCGATGGCTCGAATCGCCACTTGCCCCTTGCTGGGCAAACGACTCAAACCAGGCAGCCAACCGGCGGCGAAGATGACCGCCGCCCACACGCCCGCGGCTTGCAATGGTTGCATCTCCGAATAACACGCGGCGAGCAGCACCAAGCTGCCGGCGAGAACAATTGTCGGCCCCGCAGCCGCATCGGGGCCCGTATACACCTGAAGCAACCATGCGGCGACAAAGCACCCCCCCAGCGCCGCCGCCAGCACGCCGAACGATTGCGCGTACACAAACGATCCGGTGAGGCCGGCCGCGGCCGCGCCGCCGACCATCGCGAAAATCGCCAGCAACGACCGCACCCGCGGCGCGTACGTCAAGTCGGCGGCTTCCCACAGATACCACGCGACCAACAACAGCGCGGCGACGGCCGCAAGAATCGCGACGGCTTCCAAGCCGCCCCACGCAGCCGTGGCGAATCCCGATTCGCGAATTTCACGGCTCGGCAGATACTTGCCGCCCCACAGCAGCCAGACAGGGGTCGTCATGCAGATTAGCGCGGCGATCGGCCAACGAAGCCCGCGCCGCCCGCCGAGCGCCCGGGCAACTAAGGCGGGCACGATCGCCAGAATCGCAACCAGCGGCGCCCAGTGATGCGCCACGCTGGGCTGCACCAGTATCTCCAGCGCAACGACTAGGCCCGAATTACGCGCCTCGAGCGCGGTGACTCCCGCGGCGTACCCTAGAATCACGCCCGCCGATTGCGCGACCGCCGGTCGCCGTGATGCCGCCCAGCCGATCGCAAATGCGATGGCGGCGACGACCAGCGGGAGAATCCCGCCGAGCAGCATGTCGTTAAGCCTGAACATTTAACAGGAGCCCGAAGCGCTAGCAAGAACGTCCTTTTAGGACAATCTTACGGCGAGTCCTTGCTAGCGCTTCGGGCTAACTCGCCCTAACGAACGATCGTACCACCGGCCGCCGGCCGCGCACCCGTCGCGGCGGGCGCCGCTCCCGCCGCCGCCTCCATCCGTACGCCTTCAAAGCTGATCGTCACCGCCACTTCATCTCCTACCATGCCGATCATCTCCGTCATGCCAAATTCGCTTCGCTTGATCTTCGTCTGGCCGTTGAACCCCGTATGGAATCCCTTCCCGTCTGCGCCGGGCCCTTCGCCCAACTTCTGAAGCTCGAGCGTCACCGGCTTCGTTACGCCATGCATCGTGAGGTCGCCGGCGACCTCCAACGCGACCCCCGCTTCCGTCTTCTTTCCCGTCACCTTCGTGCTCTTGAACGAAATCACCGGAAACTCGCCCGCGTTGAAAAAGTCGGGGCCCTTCAGGTGATCGTCCCGCTTGGCGTCGTTGGTGTCGATGGTCGCCACGTCGATCGCCATCTGGAACGTGCTCGCTTCCGGCCCGGCCGCGTCGAGCGTGAACGCGCCGCTGACGTTATTGAACCGACCGTAGGTGATGCTGTAGCCCATATGGCTCACGCCGAATATCACCGACGTGTGCGAGTTGTCGATCTCGAACTCGTCGGCTCGCGCCGCACGCAGGCTCGCCGAGATTCCTAGGAGGAACGCCAGGCCCAAGGTGAATCGCTTCGTCATCTCGCTAGCTCCTTTATCGGGACGGTGGATGGAACGCGGAGGTCGGCAAGGGATGTATTCTAGAGAATCGCCCCCGTTTGGGAATTCTCCTCGCGTAAGTTAGGCTTTCCGCCTGACCCTCTCCAGGGCCGTCAGCCTGGAAAGGCTGACCTACCCCACGGTTCTAAATCGATCCGCCTTCCCGTATGATAGGGAGCGGTCAGGTTCCCCTCAGAGGATATCACGGTTATGTCGCTCGCTGCTGGACTGCTGGCAGAACTGTCGCCCGATCAGATCGCGATCGTTGCGGCGATCATCATCAGCGTCGTCATCCTCCTGGTGGTGATGGCCGTAGTGCTCAACTTCGGCGGTCTGTGGCTTCGCGCCTACACGTCCAACGCCCGCGTAAGCTTCTTCGAGCTCATCGGGATGAAACTGCGGCAGGTAAACGCCGGAACCATCGTCGACGGTAAAATCATGGCGATGCAAGCCGGCGTCGGCACCGACCCCCAGACCGGCATCACCACCAAGCGGCTGGAAGCCCATTACCTGGCTGGCGGCAATGTGCCGGGCGTTATCCGCGCAATCATTGCCGCGCACCGGGCCGATATCGACCTGGATTTTGACCGCGCGGCGGCAATCGACCTGGCTGGCCGCGACGTGCTCGACGCCGTGCAAACCAGCGTC
>JBGSYU010000763.1:0-3457 GCA_041750715.1 Lacipirellula sp. | reverse complement strand
GTGCCGCGGCCCAAGTTTCTCGACCGCTTGCAGAGCTATTCACCCGAACTGCTGTCCGCGGAAATCCAGAGTTGGATGCTGGACTGGCTCGCCGAACGGGTTGAAGTGCCCGCCGACGAGTTGACGCCGACGGCGCCCCTTACGGAATTGGGGATGGATTCGCTCACGGCGCTGGAGCTGAACGTGGCGTTCGAAAAGGTGCTGGGAATTCAACTGCCGCCCACGGCGGCATGGAGCTACCCGACGCCGGCGTTGCTGTCGGCCCATCTCGCGGAGTTGCTGCTAAGATCGGCGACCACGAGTGGTCCGGCCGTCGTCGATCCGATCGACTCGTGGTTCGAGGCGATGGAAAGCGACGCGCGAGGCCGATGATTCGCGCCGGTCCGTTGAGCCTTGGCCGCAAGGCCAGGGTTCGAACCACCCGCGTCCATCGGTAGCCATCGAGATGGCAGTCGAAGGCAGTCGCTAATGCGCAGCCGCCGCCTCAAGCGCGTCCGCAAGATTGACGGCGCCGGGCGCCCTCACCGTCGCCCGAGCGGCCGGATTGACCAACGACATGTGCGAGGCCGGGTCGACGAGCGTCGGCGCCGCCGCCGAGAAAGGCTCCGCGGGAACAATGGATTCTGGCGGCAGCAACTCGTACGACTCGCCGTCGACCGATTCCACCGGCAGCGATAGATCGGCCTCTAGCGATTGCTGGTCGTAGGGACCGGCGCTCACGATCGGCGCCCGGGACGATGCGTAATTGAGCGGACGCGGTTTGCCGCGTACGGAGTCCAGTTCGGCGGCGTCGCCGTACGCCTTCGTCGGCCAGCCCGATTCGCTCAGCACGACGCCGTCGTAGTCGAGCAAGGTGCCCTTGGCGTAATGGACGTTCTTGATCGCGATCGCATATTCGGCCAGCGACTGGAAGTGCCGGCTCTCGGCCTCCGCAAGGCGGCGCTGGGCTTCGAGCATCAGGTCGAGCGGCGCTTTGTCAGCCTCGTACGCTGCTTGCACGGCCGCGGACTGCTCGCGGGCCGCGTCGAGTCGCCGGGCCGTCGTCTGCGCGACGACGACGGCACGATCGAACTCCGCCACGGCCGACGCCGCGTCGTGCAGCACGAGGTGTTCCTGTTCTTTCAGCAATGCACGCGAGCGGCACAGCAGGAGGTTGGCGTTGCGCACCGCAGCGGCAGCCTGGCGGTAGCCCAGCGGCACCGACAGCTCGAAGCCGAGCTGCCACTCCTGAAAATCGCCGCTGACGAGGTCCATGTAGGCGTTGTCGAATCGCGGGCGGCCCGTCGAATCGCTGTGCAGCAGGTCGTTGCCGAAGCCGCGCCAGCGTTGCCGGGCGACGGCGTCGAGCTGCGGGAGCAAATAGTTCTTACTGGCGATTTGCTCCAGCTCGAAGCGGCGAGTAACCCATCGCTGCCGGCGAAGCTCGACGCGGCGGACGAGCGACTCGCGGGTGACTTCGCTCCAATCGAAATGAATCGGCGCCGTCACCGGTTCGTCAGCCGTGCGAATCAAGCGGCCGTCGCTGGGCGGCAGGCCGATAAGCATGCGTAGCCGGCGTTCGGCGACTTGCACGCCGCCGGCGGCGCGAAACGTGCCGCCGCTGCTGCCGTTATTGACGCTCGTGCCGCCGACAAGACGACCCGAGAGAGCATTCTCCACTTCTTCCTGGAAGCGGTAGAACTGCTCGCGGGCCTGGGCTTCTTTCTCCGCCTCGCCGCCGCGGCGGCCTGCTTTAAACAAGGCGTGTATCCGCCGCCAAGTTTCCAGTGATGAATCGCGGGCGGCGATCTTGGCGTCGAGGTCGCGGTAGGCGAAGTACAGGTCCCAGTACGAATTTTCGACGTTGCTCACCAAGTCGCGCACCGCGATTTCAAAATCGGCGAGCTCCACGTCGGCGTTGGCGCGAGCGATCAGCACGCCGTTGTACAGGCCTGGCACGTTGTTCGGGCCGGCGATGCGGTTAAACTCGGCGCCAGCGCCCTGGAGCAACGGTTGCCGCACCTCAGCTTCAAACCGCGTGTTGTAGGCGCTGGGGAACAGATTGCTGGGGGCGTTGTTCGAGTCGTAATCGGTGTAATGCCGAAAGGCGAATTCCGAGCCGATGGCGGTGCGTTTGGCGATCTGCGATTGAACGACGACGGTATCTTGGTCGAGAAGGCGAGTGCCGCCGCCGAAAAACTCGTTGTTCAGCGCTCGATCGTTCTTCTCGCCAAAGACGCTGGCCGTGAGCTGGGCGTCGAACGCGCTGAGGGCGGCCTCGACGCCAAATCGCGGATCGGTCTCGACCACGGCCGGGTTCCAGAAGGTTTCGACGTTGGCCGGCGTGCGAAGAACGGCGCCGCCAAGATCGCGAATGACTTTGGAATCGGCCAACGAGATTTGCACCGCTTCGCCGAGCGTGAGATTCCAGTAGTCCGTCTGGCCGGTCGTCGCTAGCGTAATTGGGCCGGCGGCGGCCCATTGGTCGTCGAACGTGCTGCACGGCTTGACGACCGGGTACTCCACCTCGGTCGCCAGGGCCGTGTAGCAATCGTCGCCGCACGCCTTAAACGCGGTCTGTTCGCGCAGCCGGCAGCCTTCCGTGAGGATCAGGCAGCCGATGAGCGGCAGCACGAAGCCAGGGTGACGCGAAAAGCCCATGAGTCAGCCAGATGAGATGTACCGCAAGCGCATTCCGCGAACCACGTGCTCGGGAACGTGCAGCCTCGCTTTGGTATTCGTCACCCTACAGCCGTCAAAACCACCAAATCCGTCGTAACCGCCAAACTTTGCGCCGGTTGGCTAATCGTCGTCGCGAAGGAATTGCAAGCAGTGATTGCGTCGGACGATCCCCGCAGCACTAGCTAAGTTCCGTCGCGCCATGGATATACTGAACAAATGCCCGACTCAGACGCCACCGAAGCCCCGGTTGCTAGCTGGATGCAGCTTGAAAACTGTGTGGAGCGTCTGCACGCGGCCGCAAGATCGCCGCTGGGCGTGCGCGAGTTTTATCGTCGGCTGCTCACCGATGCCGTCGCTGCGATTGGCGCCGTGGGCGGCGCCGCATGGCGGACCAATGGCCCGGAGCGGCTGGAGCTGGTATGCCAATCGCTCGACGCGGATGCGGAGATCGAGTTGACGCCGCCGACGGAACGACGCGAGCAACTGCACAAGGTCTTCGTTAGCGGATTCGCGGAAGTCATTGCGCCGTTCGTTTCAACTGCCGGCCGAGGCGCCTCCGGCTTATACGACTGGCTGATATGCCCGGTGCCGTCGCCAGGCGTCGCGGCGCCGGAACGTGGCGACGCGTCCGCTGCGGTATTCGAGCTGTGGATTCCCGCCGGGCCCGGTCCGTTGGTGAAGCAAGGCTGGCTCGACTTTGCGGCGACGATCGCGGAGATTGCTTCCGACTTCCATGCGCTCGATGAGCTGCGCCGATTGCGGGAAGGCGCAGCGCTGCACCGCCAAGCCGTAGAGC
>JBGSYU010000762.1:0-2481 GCA_041750715.1 Lacipirellula sp. | reverse complement strand
GCTAAGAGCAAGGCCCGCGTGAGCGCTTACGAAAAAATGGTCGCCGAGCAAAACGACAACAGGACCGAGGAGCTGGAAATCGAGATTCCGCCCGGCAAGCGGTTGGGCGACCGCGTGGTCGACGCGGTGAACCTCGGCAAGTCCTACGGCGACCGGGTGATCTTCGAGAACGTCAACTTTAAGCTTCCGGCGGGCGGCATCGTGGGCATCATCGGCCCTAACGGGTCGGGCAAGACGACGCTGCTGCGGATGCTCATGGGGCAGGAGTCGCCCGACGAGGGCGAGCTGACTATCGGCGAGACGGTCGAGCTCGGTTACGTCGATCAGTCGCGAGACGACCTTGACCCAAATATGACGGTTTACGAAGAGATTTCCGGTGGCCACGACAACATCAATATGGGCGGCCGGCTCTTGAACTCACGGGCGTATGTTTCCCGATTTAACTTTGCCAAGACCGACCAGCAGAAAAAGGTCGGCATCCTCTCGGGCGGCGAGCGCAACCGCGTGCATCTTGCGAAGCTCTTGCGCCGCGGCACGAACGTGCTGCTCTTGGACGAACCGACCAACGACCTGGACGTCGACACGCTACGGGCGCTCGAGGAAGCAGTGGCCAACTTCGTCGGCTGTGCGGTGGTGGTAAGCCATGACCGCTGGTTCCTCGACCGCCTGGCGACCCACATCCTCGCCTTCGAGGGGGACGGCTACGTCCACTGGTGCGAAGGGAACTTCCAAATCTACGAGCAACAGCGCCGCGAGCGCATGGGCGTCGCCGCCGACGAGCCCCATCGGTTCCGATACAAAAAATTGCAGCAGCATTAACACCACTTAGCCCCCGGTCAGTGACCGGGGGCTAAATAACGAGGAGTCGCATTCACGCCATGAGCATCGTTCGCGTAGGATCGACGCAGAAGTTTTCCGATAATTGGGACAATATATTCAGCGGCAAGAAGGCCGCGGCAGCGAAAAAGTCGGACGCCAAAAAGAAAAAGTCGGCCGCCAAGAAATCCAAGAAAAAGTAACCGGCCGCTTGCGGCTTAGCGCCTACGCCCGACTCAAAAACGCCCCAGTACGGGTGTCGACCTTAATCGTCTCGCCCTGCTTGAGGTACTCGGGCACCTGCACCACCAGCCCCGTCTGCAGCTTGGCCGGCTTGTTGCGAGACGTAGCCGAATTGCCCTTGATGCCGGGGTCGCACTCGATGATCTCCAACTCCACCGCCGCGGGCAATTGAAGGCCCACGCATTGGTCGTTGTAAATCAGGGCCAACATGCCCTCCAGCCCCTCGGTGATATACGGCATCTCGTCCGCCACGTCGGGCAGCGGGAGCGCGTACTGGTTGTAATCTTCCTGGTCGAGCAGGTGGACGTGCTCCACGTCCGCGTACATCAGCGTTACGCCCCGCTTCTCAAAGTCGGCCTCGACGAGATTGTCGGTCCCCTTGCAGACCATGTCGACCTTCTGCTTGCTCACCAGATTGCGGGCGCGGAATTTATACAGCGTCGCGCCGCCGCGAGCCGAGGGGGACTGCACCGACATCGTTTCGACGATCACCGGAGCGTCGTTGTACTTAACGATGCCGCCAGGTTTGAGGTCCTTAGCTAGCATTCCTACACCACCTCGCCTGACGCCGGATCGAACGTGAGCCCCTTCGTCAGCCCAGAAAGTGCTTCGACGACCGTCAGCAGGCAAGTCGGATCAAACACCTCCATCGCCGCTTCTACATCGAACTCGTCGTCGCCGAACTCGTCGTCGGGTAAGTCGCCTTGGCGTGGCGAGGCTTTTTTCGAGGGCGACGCATTCCCCTGCACCCGCTCGAAGTGGACGACGTCGAGCCGCGCGTCGGCGGCGATCAGCTGCTGCAACTGCGTTGGCGAAAGCTGCTTTTTGAGTTGCTTCGCCCAATCGAGATTCTGCTCGATGACCGATTCGCTCGCTTCGTAGCTGATCTCCACGGCGGCATGATCCTCGGGCGACTCGACGAGCACCGATTCAAACTGTCCATCGTCGTTAGCCGCGAGGTTTTCCAATCTGAGCCGCGGATTGGCTTCCACCAGCGCGCGTTCCACCTGCGTGAGCGTCGGCCGGCGCTTCTGGGGAAACACGATGAAGTAGGTTTCCAGCCACAGCAGTTCGTCGCCGGTGGAACGCTTGGCGGACTTACCGCCTTCGCTCGACTTTCGCGTCATACATGCCTCCTTACGCCCCTATGACTTCGTCGCCTTACGGCGCGTTACCAGGGTTCCTCGTCGGCCAAATCCTCCGGGCCCGGGTCGCCTTGCCATGCTTCGATTTGCGCCAGGATTTTATCGCGTTCCTCGGCCTTTGCCCAAATCGATTCGTCTTGTTCGAGCCGGATTTCATAGAAACCTTCGCGAAGGCACTCCTCATCCCCGCAGAAATGGGGGGTCGCGGCGATCCACATCACGCGATAGAGCGGAATATGCTTGTCGTCGATGACGCAAAAGATGGACATAAGGAACC
>JBGSYU010000761.1:0-6695 GCA_041750715.1 Lacipirellula sp. | reverse complement strand
CGCTCGAGCCTTTCGCCATGCCTGATCGTCTCTGTTATTTCTGCGTTTGTGTTGCCGCGTGCGTGCTTGCGCTCGGCCTGCGCGCCCGTGCGGCGGAAGTCGACGTCGTTTACGGCGACTTGATTAACTTCCAGTCCGACGGCGTCTGGAGTTGGTACCAAGACGAGCGAGTCATCGTCGACAACGGCCAGATCATTCTCGGCAGCGTCGCCGCCAAGCGGCAGGGTGATTTGCCGATTCAGAACTTCACGCGCAACCCCGGCGACATCATCGCCTCGACCTACAACTTGTCCAACGGGCAGGTTCGGTACACCGAGCTGCACGATTCGCTGGAGACGGATGATCACAACGCGCCGGCGTTCCTCAAGCTACCCGACGGCAACTATCTCGCCGCGTACACGAAGCACGCCACCGACAGCGTCATTCGCTTTCGGAAGACGACCGTGCCGGGGGACGCGACGAGTTGGGGACCGCGAATAGACTTCCAGCGGCTTCCTGGCGATCCGCTGCCGCCCTCGGGCGACAACGACGTGACCTATTCCAACTTGCACTATTTGGCAAACGAGGGGACGGGGCAGGGTCGCATCTACGACTTCTTCCGCAATCGGCTCGCGTCGAGTTGGGATCGGCATTTCGCTTACTCCGACGACCTGGGCCAGTCGTGGCAATACGGCGGCCAACTCACCGGGCAGAATAACCGCACCGTGCGACCTTATCCGAAGTACGCCGATAACGGCACGGACAAGATTTATTTCGTCACCTCCGAAGCCAATAGCGGCCAGAGTCTCTGGTCGGGCTACGTCCAAGGGGGCAAGACCTATCGCATGGACGGGACCGTGGCGGATAACAACTTGTTCGACGACACGGCGCCGGCTGTCGGCAATCTCACGTCGGTGATGATGGCCGGCACGTTCGTCAATGGCGTCAAGATGACCCATTTGTGGACGCACGACCTGGCGCTGGATAGCACGGGCAATCCGGTCGTGACCTTCCGTGCTTATCCCAATACTCCCAACGCCACTGGCGACGACCACCGCCACTTCTACGCGCGGTGGGACGGCTCGCAGTGGATCTCCAGCCAGGTCGCCGTCGGCGGATCGCGACTGAATAGCCTCGATCCGGCCGGTAATACCAACAACAGCAGCCTGATCGCGTTGGACCCCAACGACACGTCGACGGTCTATTTCTCGTCGAACGCCGATCCTGGGTCCGGCGCCCCGGTGTTCTCTGCGGCGGACGGCATTCGGCACTTTGAGATTTTCAAGGGCCACACGCCCGACGGCGGGCAGACGTGGAACTACACGCAGCTCACGAAGGATTCGTCGGTCGACAACATCCGGCCGACCGTCGCCAAGTGGGACGCCAACAACACGGCATTACTGTGGCTGCGGGGCGCCCACGACAACTGGCTCTACAACCCCGGTAACAATAACTACGCCTGGGACACCGCAGTCGTCGGCCTGGTGCAGCAGTCGGGACGCACGCGGTCGGCGTTGCACTACTTCGACGCCGATCTGTCCAACACCGTGCTGGCCGACGGGACGCCGTGGACGCAGAACTCGACGTATACAACCAGCAGCGGCACGGGAACCAACGACAACTTGTGGCATCTGCGAGCCAACGCCTCGTTTGGCAACGGCGGGACGTTGTTTACGGCCAACGAGACGACGCCATTCGACGAAAGCGCGGGCGTCCTGAAGACGACCGTCGCCGCGCCGGGCGCCGGGACGTACGACGTGTTCGCCATGTTCTGGTCGCCGTCGGAGCCGCTCTCCGAGTGGCGCATTCAGGCGACGCTGGACTTCGACGGCGACGGCGATCACGCCGACGAGCAGATGCTCGTCTTCGACCGCACGACCGCCCAGATGGCGACGCTCGGCGACTTCGCGTCGATCGACCTCGTGGAGGAAGCCGGCAATCGGCATTTGTATCGCGGTTACCTGGGGAGCGTCACGGTCGGTAATGGCGATTCGATCACCGCGTTCATCGACGACTTGGCCAACACCGACTTCGTCCCCGTCGCCGGCGTTACGTGGCCCGCCACAAGTTGGCGGACCTGGTACGACGGCATCGCCATCGCCGCGGTCGACCTAGTCGGCGACTACAACGGCGACTTCATCGTGGACGGCGACGACTTGGCGGCGTGGGAACTGGCCTTTGGCACGAGCGACGGGGCCGACGCCGACGACGACGGCGACAGCGACGGGGCCGACTTCCTCGCGTGGCAGCGAAGCCTGGGCAACGGAGTCAGTTCGATCGTGCCGGCGGCGGAAACCGTGCCGGAGCCGGGCGGCCTCATTTTGAGCGCCTTCGCCGTGGCGTTGGCCGGCGGCGCCGTTCGCGAGAAGCGGTCGCGTCGTTAAACTCAGGGCAGCAGGGCAGCAAAAGGGGACGCAGCTCGAATGGCATCAACTTAAGGCTCAACTGGTTTCGGCCATGTACTTTGCGCGGTAGTTGGCGCGGGTTTCTTTGAGGTAGCCGAATTGTTTGGGGCGACGTTTGAGCAGGCGGGGTTCGCGGCGGTTGGGTCGCTCGGGGTTGACGATCAGCGTGGGAAAAGGCGCGTCGAGATCGGCGAGAGCCAGCGCGCGGAGCGCGTCGATGAAGCTGATCCGCTCGACCGAAAAGCCCGTCGGCTTCTGTCCGCCAAAAATGCAAACGCCTCGAACGGACAAGTTCACCGCCGCAATACTGCCGGCCGTGCAGCCCAGCTACCGTCCGCGAGCCGCAACGATCGCGACGATAGCCAGCAGCGCCAGCAGCAACGCCCCCGGCTCCGGCACGACGACCGAAAGGTTGTCCACGCCGTAATCGTGACCGCTACCGAACGCCTCGGCGGCGAACGAGATTTGGTGCGTCGCGTTGGTGGCGACGAACGATGTCGCGAAGGATCCCCACTGGCCCAACGGCCCGGGCGGACCAAACGATTGAATCGACGCGTTGTCCAGTCGCACGTCGAAGCTGTCGGGGGCGGCGCCGCCGGCGAACATGTTCAGTTTGTAATCGCCCGTGATGTAATAGGTAATTCCGACCGTCAAGCCGCCCATCGACTGCAAGATAGTCGGGTCGGATCTGATAGCGCCGTCGCCGTTAAGCGCGAAGAACGCGCCGGGGTTGCCGCCGGTTGGAAAATGACCGGCTGAACCATCCGTATTAAGAGAAAACGATTGCCAGCCGCCGCCCACGCCATTCGTAGGCACGAACGTATCGAACGTTCCGTTGGTCAACAGGTTTCCTCGGGCCGCAGGCTCCGAGCAGAAGCCGCTCATCAGGACGAGCAGCGTCGCGGTGCGTATGGTGAATCTCATTGGTTGCAGTCCTTGGTGTTCGCGAGCACTTGCCGGGCCCTCGTCCGGAAGTTAATTCTGCTCATGCCCGGCGGCCGCTGTCAACGTCGATTATTCGTTACCCGCCAGCCGCCGTACTCCGAACGTTCTTACAGCCCTCGGCTCTGCCGGGGTACGGTCTTGAGTTGCCACTTGAATAAACGGCGTCCCCCCGGCGGAGCCGCGGGATTTTAAATCTTTCGTAGCGGCAACAACTCGCGCAGCCGCCGGTCGCGCCAATAAATCCCTAACCAGATCACCACCCCGATTAGCGCCTGCACCACAAACGGTTCGCCGATGCGAACGTGCGAGGCGATCGCCCCGCCCATGTAGCCCGTCAGCAGGATCGCCCCCAGCACTGCCGTTTGCGGAATCGCGTAAAGCAACGTGCATGTCAGTTCGACGATCCCCAGTCCGATCGCCAATTTGGGAGGATAGCCCAGATGCGCCATGCCCTTAACGACCTCTTCGGAGTTCATCAACTTCATGACCCCGCTCATGGTCAACATCAATACCGGCAGCGCGCTGAGCACGCGCCCCGTCCAGGTCATCCACTTCGGATTGGAAGTCGGTTGCATGGCATCGCTCATAGTTCGCTTCCTTCACTCGTTCGCTTGACTTCTTTGACAGGATTGCAGGACGTCGCGGATGGACAGGATGGAAAGCAATCTCCTCCGCATCATCCTGTTAATCTAATCCGCGCTATTCTGCAATCCTGTCAAAATAAGCGAAAAGCACTACGAAGGATAAGTTTTCGCCGGCAACGCCGGAATCTCCACGATCGGACGAATCTCGACCGTCCCCGCCGGGCCAAACTTGAACTCCGGCCCGCCATTAAGCGCGGTAAGCGCGTGCTCGTCAAGTTGAAAGGGCGCCGTCAACACCGTCCCCGGCTCCTTGCCGTGAACCTCATGCCCCGCCTCCCCGTACCGCGTGACGTTGGTGATCTTCGAATTCGGGAACACGCCGGTGTAAAACGTGGCCGCCTCTTCACCCCGATCGTCAAACCACAAACACGGGGTAATTTTTTGAACGCTTGGCATGGGGAAACTCCTATCCAGGTTGGTATCTTTTTACAGACGATACTTGACCGTCGCTGCCAGCTAGTCGATTGGAGAATCCCGCCATCGACAAGCCCCGCGAGAAAGAGGCGGTTTTTCTCCGTCGGATCCACGAGCCGCCGCAAGTGAGGTTGAGTTGCCCACGCAGCGGCAACCCATCAATCGTCAACAGATCATGGGTTCCTGCCGGCGGTCAACCAACCTACCTAACTCTGCCCACGGCGAATTCTGTCATTTTGTCGCGAAGTCGATTTTTGGCGACAGAATTCGTAACTCATTTCTTGGCGGCGAGTTGCGGCTGCGGCAAATGTGTCGCGGGGCACGGCGGCTGCTTCCAACGTGTAATTGCCAAGAAACGGTCCGCGCGTAGCATCGGCGCGATAGGGTTTGAGCGTAGCAGAACGCGCGGCCACTTTCAGCAATTGTTTTACCTTCTCTGAATCGCGAAGCGGCTAAAGGGTGCGGGCATCTCTTTTGAGATGCGGCGTGTTTTCGGCTCGGCACTGGCGAAACGCCAGGCGCCCGGTGCAGCAATTCTCGGACGTCCACGCGTCGCCGCTCCCAGCCGTGATCGGGTGCGCCAGAGCTCCCGCAGCAATTGGCAGCGCGGTACGAGCGCATCCATCTTGTCCGTTCGTCGGCCGCCCTGGGCGACGTTAACGGAGCGATCGTCGATCAACGATTGAACTTGTCAGATTGTTGCTTGATTAGCACCCCATCGCGCACCCTATGTCGGTTTTGTGGTGCAACTGCGATGTGTTTCCCTGCAAACGATTGCCAGCGATGCCAGCGTTTCATAGACTTTGGTGTGTGTGATTGTTTGGGGTGGCGGGGGTTAAGGACATTGGCCGATACTCTGACGGCAGAGCAACGCAGCCGCGTAATGTCCCGGAATAGGGGCAAGGGCACTTCTCCCGAACGTTATGTCCATGAGCTAGCCGAGGCCGCTGGCCTGTCGTTCGTCAGGCATGACGCCACGCTTCCGGGAAAGCCAGATCTAGTCTTCACCGATGCCCGTCTTGTCGTTTTCGTAGATGGCGATTTCTGGCACGAGTGGCGGTTTCCGGCCTGGGAACATCGCATCCCGCGCCGCACAAACTTAACGATGCTTTCGCCCTTGAGCCGATCTTCGGAACTCGTACCCAATGGACGGTAAATCGGAACGCCGCCCGTGGTCCCGCGATGAGCACATTCTTGCTTTCAACCTATACTGCAAGATTCCCTTTGGCGCTATTCACATGCGTAACCCGCGTGTGATTGAGTTGGCAACGTTAATCGGGCGTAGCGTTGGCTCAGTTTCATACAAGCTGGCAAACTTTGCGCGTTTGGATCCCGCACTACGGGCTCGTGGAATTCGGGGCCTTGAGCACGGTGCAAAGGGCGAGATTGAAACTTGGGATGAGTTCTATAGTGATCCTGAATCGCTCGCATATGAGAGTGAGCGATTGCTTGCTGAACGCACTGGCGAAGCATTAGAACTAATCGCCGAAATCAGCGAGCTTGAGTTGCCACGAGAAGGACTCGAAAGAGAGAGCTTGGTGCGGCTTCGGGTGAACCAGAGCTTCTTTCGTAAAGCAGTATTGGCTGCATACGATTCTAAATGCTGCATCACCGGAATCGCCGTCACCGAATTGCTCGTTGCTAGCCATATTGCACCGTGGGCGATTGACAAGAAAAACAGAGTAAATCCGAGCAATGGACTTTGTCTCAATGCATTACACGATCGCGCGTTCGACCGTGGATTCATGACAGTCTCACCCGAGGGAGTGGTCATATTTGCAAGTACGTTGCTGAACAATCAAAGCCAATGCGAGAACGGTCTTTCCTGGCTGCTTTCTTTTCATGGCCAAGAGATCAGAATGCCAAGCCGCTTTCTGCCTGATCAGTCATTGTTGACGACGCATGCAGAACAACTCCAGCGAAATTGAGAGCATGCGTCAGGGGCAGGTCAGTTGCGAAAAGCACATTCTTAGAGGGGAGAACTTAGAACATGACAAATCCTGCCACGCCGATTTCGCTGGAGCAGTTTGAGCTAGTCCGAGAGTATCTCGACAGTGATTGCCAAATTCACCTTTCCGCGCCGCACAGATATTGGAGTTTGGACGCGGGAAAACTAATGGCTGCGCTAGAACATGCTGGAATCGCAGTCGACACCGACATTGATGGAGTATCGCTACTCGACCGGCGTCGCTATGCGGGCGGCTAGAGACTTTCAAATTGCCGATCGGAATGAAGCCCGTCCACTTAGAGTTGAGTTACCTAAGCTTGTTCAACTGCATTCAGCCCCAGAGGGGCGGCGGAATGTAGC
>JBGSYU010000760.1:0-5102 GCA_041750715.1 Lacipirellula sp. | reverse complement strand
CCGCAGCGCCCCCCAGCCAGGCCGACGAGCAAGCGGAGACGGCAGGCTTCGGCGGCCGCCGCGGCGGCATGCGGCAGGCCGATTACTCCTCGCCGGTGATCGCCGACGGCAAGCTGTACTTCGTCCGCCGCGGCGGCGACGTGTGCGTCTTGGCGACCGGCCGCGACTTCAAGCAGCTTGCCGTGAACAAGTTCGCCGGCGACGACGGCGACTTCAGCGCCTCGCCCGCCGTGAGCGACGGCGCGATCTTCATCCGCTCCAGCAACAAACTCTACTGCATCGCGCAACCGTAAAGCCGCGACCGGTGGTCGCGTTCGATCGACCCTAACCCACCCGCCGCGTAGCAGTAATGCTGGTGCGAGAGACCGCGACCAACGGTCGCGGCTTTATGAACGTGCGTTGGTCCGGCGACGGCGACGAAGCAGCCCCGTTGCGGCGAGCAGGGCTAGCGCCGCCGCGGCCGGTTCCGGAATCGCCGCCACCGCCGGCGTGCCGAAGTTTTGTCCCAGGGTGCGCTGCCAAACCAGAAAGTCGCCGCCGTCGACGACGCCGTTGCCGTTGCCGTCGGCTTCCGCTTTGGTGGTCGAGCCGAAGTCGGCGCGCCAGACGGCGAGGTCGGCGTTGTTCACCCGGCCGTCGAGGTTGTAATCGCCGGCGGGTACGTTGAGCACCGAGACGCTCAGGTTGACGACGTTATTCGCGCCGACCGGGGTGAACGCCGAATACTGGGCCTGGGTGTAGTTCCGCATCGGCCCTGCGTCCCAAGGGCTCTGAAAGGCGAATGTCGGGACCGCGGCGATGGCGGTCGCCACCGTCAAGCCGCCGCCCACGATGCGGCCGAACGCCGTAAAGCCGCCGTTCTGAAAATCCAGACCTCCTGGGGGAGGAGTAGGAGCACCGCCGTTGTCGCTCAGATTAAAAAACCATTCACGCGTCGCACTGTTCGGATTGCCGTCTAACTTGGCGAACGCGATCGTACCGCTAGTGTTTGAAATCCCCGGTTCGTTCAGAACCGCCGCCTGTTGGGCCACCTGTGGATACAAATTTGGCTCGACCTTGTTCGTGCCGTCGAACCGATACCGCCCGCCTTGGATAATAAACCCGGGTATGGACCGATGAATCAGCACGTTCGAGTAATCGCCGCGATTCACGTAGCCCAGAAAGTTCGCGGCGCTCAGCGGCTTGGCCGAGTCGAAAATCCGCACGTCGATATTTCCCGAGGCCCCGCCCGAGTAAAGCGTGCGAAAACGAACGATCGTCGCGGATGCGGAACGGGCGCTCGCCGCCGCGACGATGGCGGCCAGCAACAGGTGGAGAAATACACGCCTACGAAACATCGGTGAAAACCTATGAAGAATTGGCGTACCGCGACGCGAAAACGTGCGTTCGCAACGGCGGTAATGAGAATCTGTTCCGGCAGAAATCGCGGCCGCGGCCGACACGTTCAGAGTAGTCGCCTCGGCCGCCACTGTCCACGTTTAGGCAGCGGCGCCCCTTCGTTAGAGCGGCGCATCTGTTAGAATCCGCAGGCGCCGCCCTGGACACCCCCGCCGCTTGCGGCTTAGCGGCCAACCCCGCGGCTCGTCACCCGAGAGAGGCCCATGACCGCATTTCCGGAAGTCAGCAAAATCCTCTTCGAAGGCCCCAAAAGCAAAAACCCCCTCGCGTTTCGCCACTACAACGCCGGCGAGCAGGTCGAAGGCCGCTCGATGCGCGACCACCTGCGCTTCAGCGTCGTCTACTGGCACACCTTCCGCGGCACGGGGTCCGATCCCTTCGGCCCCGGCTGCGCCGTTCGGCCGTGGGAAGACGGAACCGACTCGGTCGAGAACGCCCAGAACCGCGCTCGGGTGGCGTTCGAGTTTATGGAGAAGCTGGGCGCCCCGTTCTACGCCTTCCACGATCGCGACGTAGCCCCCGAGGGAGCGACGCTCGCCGAGAGCAATAAGAACCTCGACGCCGTCGTAAAGGTTCTTAAGCAAGAGCAAGATCGTACCGGCATCAAGCTCCTCTGGGGCACCGCGAACCTGTTCAGCAACCGCCGCTACATGCACGGCGCCGCCACCAGCCCCAGCGCCGAGGTATTCGCCTTCGCCGCCGCGCAGGTGAAGAAGGCCCTGGAAGTGACCAAAGAACTTGGCGGCCAAGGTTACACTTTCTGGGGCGGCCGCGAGGGCTACCAGAACCTGTGGAACACCGACATGAAGCGCGAGCTGGAGCACTTGGCGCGCTTCCTCCACATGGCCGTCGACTACGCGAAAGAGATCGGCTTCACCGGCCAGTTCTACATCGAGCCGAAGCCCAAGGAACCGACCAAGCACCAGTACGACAGCGACGCCGCGGCGTGCCTCAATTTCCTCCGCGAGTACGATCTGCTGCCGCATCTCAAGCTGAATCTCGAAACCAACCACGCCACGCTCGCCGGCCACACGATGCAGCACGAGCTCGAAACCGCCGGCGCGGCCGGCGCGCTGGGCTCGATCGACGCCAATACGGGCGACATGCTGCTGGGCTGGGACACCGACCAGTTCCCGACCGACGTGTACCTCACCTCGCAGTGCATGTACTCGGTGCTGAAGTACGGCGGGTTTAACACGGGCGGCGTCAATTTCGACGCCAAGGTCCGCCGCGAAAGCTTCGAGCCGGTCGACCTGTTCTACGCCCACATCGGCGGGATGGACGCCTTCGCTCACGGCCTGAAAATCGCCGCCGCGATGCGCGCGGACGGCCAGCTTCATTCGCTGCTGACGGAGCGTTACGCCGCCTGGGACGGCGGCCTCGGCGCCGAAATCGAAGCCGGCAAGCACACCCTCGCCTCGCTCGAAAAGCTGATGCTCCAAAAAGGCGAAGCCGCCCCCAACCGCAGCGGCCGGCAGGAGATGATCGAGAATCTAATCAACACGTACCTATAAAGCTGGCATGGCCGGTCCCCAAACAACCACGGCGGCATAACGACGCAATTCGGAATGACCAATGACCAAGCACCAATGACCAAAGTCGGAATCTGATTTCCTTGGTCATTGGGACTTGGTCATTGGGACTTGGTCATTGGTCATTGGTCATTTTCTTCGTCGCGCCGTGGTGGTTAAATTCTTGTGCCTGACTGGCTAGTCATCACCGCGGACGGCGTCGAAGCAGGGCGGGGCGTACGCGGGTACGCCCTCGCCTGGTTCCTGCAAACATATTTCGGCCGCCGCCAAGTCGCCGTCCTATCGCCCCACGACTTCCGCAAGTCCCTGCCAGCCGCCGACACGCTATGTCTCGGCTTGCCCTCGTCGCTTTATCCCGAGCAAATCAACCAACTCCTCCGCGACGCCCGTCCTAAACGCGTCGCCGTCTTCGACTACCTCGATCGTCACGCGCTCGCCTGGGCGCCCGCGCAAGAAGCCGTTCTCCGCCAGCACACTGACGTCTACCTGAAACCCTGGTTCGAACCCGCGTGGAGTCATGGCCTCCGCATGGGCCTGCTGCCGCTAAGGCTCCGCCGCCGGATGGCCGCCGCCGTCACCTACGACCGCATTGTCCGTCGCCTCGGCCGCGCCGCCCAACCGCGGTACGACGTGGCGTTTCTCGGCCGGCCCAATCGCACGCGCCTCTTCCACAATGGCAACGTCGAGAAATACGATCAACGAATTGAGTGGCTACGCGAAATCCAGCGCGACGCGCCGGAGCTGAAGTTCTGGGGCGGCCTCTCGCGCGGCAACGACCCCGACCACGCCGAGCAGGTGGAGCGCTTCGGCGATTTCTCCGATCTGCGCTTCCCCGGCGGCAAGGCCAATTACGTCGCCTTCTGGCGTGCGCTGAGCCGCAGCCGCGTGCTACTGGCCCCAGGCGGCAATGCTCCGTGGACCTACCGCCACTACGAATCCCTCTACGCCGGCGGCGTGGTCGCGACGATCGACTTCCGCCAGCGCGAGATGCTGGTTCCGCTGCCGGTTGAGGGTATGGTTCACGTTCCCGACGGCGCCGCAGTGCTGCCGTATGTCCGCGAAGCGCTGGCGCTAAGCCGCAAGCGGCCGGAAATTGGCGCGGCGAACATCGCCCACCTGGAACGCTATCTGCGATTAGGCCGCTATTCGCGAACTCGTCGGTCGCTTATCGAGCGCTTTATCGCTCAGCTAACCTAGCCTTGTTATTTCTCTCGCAAATGCGCTAAGGCGCAAAGAAATCGCAAAGAAGAAAACCTGATAAACTCTGTCGAGAATCGCAATTCCTCCCAATCGGTATTCTCCTCTTTCTGTGTTCTATTCTTTGCGCTCTTCTTTGCGCCTTCGCGCCTTTGCGTGAGATCCTCTTCTCAACGCTAAATATCAAAATTAAACGTCCGCCCCAAGTATCGCACTAGTCGCCACCACAACGTGCGGGGTTGGGCCTCGATTCGCGCCCGACCAATCAGTCCGTTCCGCAGCAAACCGTCCGGATTGTCCAGCCGCGCCATCGCCTGGAAGGACGTGTTCAGCGGGCGCATCGTTCCGTCGGGGTTCGGCTGGGCGGCGAGCGGCCCGCCGTTGGTGCTCGCCAGCCGCGGCGAGGCGACCGGCATCGCTTTACCATGGTTGACCTGCGAGATCGTGCTCACGAATACATGGTAAGCCGATTCTTCGAACATCAGCCGCACCTCCTGCCCCTCTCGCACGAGGCTAACGTCATCTTGGTCGATCACCAGCACCGCGTCCCATTCATTCGAGTCGCCAATCTGGCACAGCAGATTCTGCTGTCCCTCGGGCGTCAGCGTTGCTCCCAGATTCTTCTCATCCAGCGGCGTGCCGGTCCAAGCGGGTAGCTCCGCGTCGTCGCCGGCGGGCCGTTCGGGGGTACGCGGCGGCGGAATCACGACGCCGTCTCGCGACGCCACGATCCGCAGCCGGTCGAAATCGGCCTGCTTCTCGCGGAGCTGAGCCTCGATGCCGGCCAGCCGTTCGCGGTACACGTCGAGTTGGGCGACCGCCTCGCCCGATCGATTGAACTGCATCTTCTCCAGGCTCTCAATCTGCGCCCGGTAGGCGTCGCGCTCGCCTTCGCGTTGCGCGATCTGAAGTTTCAAGTCGATGTTCTCCAGGCGGGCGATTAGCTCGCCCTGCTTCACCGTCTCGCCGGCCTTC
>JBGSYU010000759.1:0-2521 GCA_041750715.1 Lacipirellula sp. | reverse complement strand
GGCGCTGGGGGGGGGGGGCGCTAAGCCGCGAGCGGCGGGGGGCGTGGGGCATGTTTCGGCGCATGCGATGGGGACGACTGCGGGCGATGCCGAGGAAGCGACGGCGCTGGTGGAGGTTTTCGGCGCGCGTGCGGCGGAGATTCCCGTTACGGCGGTGAAGAGTTACTTTGGGAACCTGGGGGCCGGCAGCGGGGTGGTCGAGACGATTGCCAGCGTGCTGGCGATTGGCGACGGGACGCTGTTTTCGACGCTGAATTACTCCAAGCCCGACGCGGCGTGTCCGCTCAACGTGGCGCACAGCGCTAAGCCGCAAGCGGCGGGGGGGAGCTTTCTGAAGCTGAGTGTGACGCCGCAGGGGCAGGCGGCGGCGCTGCTTGTAGGTCGCGTCGACGGCAGATAGCCCGGCCATCCTGGCCGGATGCTCTTCCGGCCAAGATGGTTGGGCTATGCGCTTCTCGGAGTCGCGCTATCGTTTTCCGCCGGTTGACACTGCGCAGCAGCGCCGGTACCTTAGCTAGATTGCGGAATGCGCTAAGTTGCTTCCGTGGAAGGAGTTTGGCACTCCAGGCAGCCGCTTGCGGCTTAGCCCGCGGTGCTAGTGCGCTTCCGGCGCTAAGCCGCGAGCGGCTCCAACAATCCGTAAAACCTGAACAACCTGGTGTGCCCCTGCGGCGGGCGAATACGCCGCACGAGAATCATAGCCTATGAACGCCACCGAAGTCCTCCGCATCGTCGACGCGATCCACCGGGATAAGAACATCAATAAGGAAATTGTGTTCGAGGGGATCGAAGCGGCCCTCGTTTCGGCGGCGAAGAAGCATTACGGAGAAGAATCGAACATCGAAGTTTCGATCGACCGCCAGAGCGGAACCATCCAGGCTCTGAAAGATGGCGAGCTGCTCGACTCGGAAGAGACCGTCGGCCGCATCGGCGCCCAAACCGCCAAGCAGGTGATGATCCAAAAGATCCGCGAGGCCGAGCGGGACGCTCTCTACGACGAATACACCGAACAAATCGGCGACATGATCAGCGGGATCATTCACCGCTACGAAGGCGCCGCGGCGACCGTCGCCCTGACCAACGTCGAAGCCATTCTGCCGCGCAGCGAGCAGATCCCCGGCGAGACCCATCATGTGGGCGAGCGGGTGCGGGCCACCGTGTTCGAGGTTCGCAAGAGCGGTAGCCGGGTGAAGGTTATTCTCAGCCGCACGCGACCGCAACTCGTGCAGCGGCTGTTCGAGCAAGAGATTCCCGAGATCGTCGACGGCATCATTGAAGTTCGCGCCATGGCCCGCGAGCCGGGGTACCGGTCGAAGGTGGCCGTCATGTCGAGCGATGCGCGGGTCGATTGCGTCGGCGCCTGCGTCGGCGTACGCGGCAACCGGATCAAGAACATCGTCGACGAACTTGGCGGCGAGCGGATCGACATCGTCCGTTGGGACGACAATCTGGAAGTGCTTATCCCCAACGCCCTGCAGCCGGCGGAGGTCGAGCAGGTCATCTTGTGCAAGATGCTCGGCCGAGCGATCGTGCTTGTCCGCGAGGATCAACTGTCGCTCGCCATTGGCCGCCGCGGGCAAAACGTTCGCCTGGCGAGCAAGCTGAGCGGCTGGGACATCGAGATCATGACCCAAGAGGAACTGGCCGAGTCGATCGACCGCGCGGTCAACGGATTCAGCCAGCTTGAGGGCATGAGCGTCGATCTGGCCGAGCGGCTGGTGGAAGAAGGTTTCTTGAGCTACGACGATCTCTCGGTGATCGAACCCGACGCCCTGATGGCGATGGGCGAGATGACCGAGGAAGAAGTCGACACGATCGTCAATCAGGCCGAAGGCAAGGCGATGGAAGCGGAAGCGGCGGCCCAAGACGCGCGCCGCAAGAAGCGCGAAGAGGACCGCATTGCGGCGATCGAGGCGGAGCATCTCGCGGCCGACATCGCGGCAGGACGCATCCCGGAGGCTCCGGTAGCGAACGCAGAGACAGAGAGTCAATCCGAAGAGGCCGTGGCCGAGTCGGAAGAGTCCGACGAGGCCCACGACGACGCAATTAGCAAGTTGATCGACGAGGCCCCGCTGGATGCGACGGCCGAGGAAGGCGAGCCGACGTCATGAAGGACGTCGAACGAGTTTGGCGGACGGCCGCTTGCGGCTTAGCGAACCACGCGACGCGATCGTCGCGCGGCCAACAGATTTTGGAGGACCAAAACGATGGTGTCTTAACAGTTGAAGCGTTTTACGTCGGGCGCGGGATCGAATCGGTAATTCGAACGCGTCGGGCGGCACGGGGAGATAAACTTGGCGGTTCGTATTTATTCACTCGCGAAAGATCTCAAAATCGACAGCAAAGAGCTGGTCGATATCTGCACGCAGATCGGCATCACCGGCAAAGGGTCGGCGCTGGCCAGTCTGTCTGACGATGAAGCCGTCAAGCTGCAAGAATTCTTCACGGGCGGCGCCGGTGCGAAGACGGTCGCCAAAGGCGGCGGCGCGGTCGCCGCGCCCGAGCGACCGCGCGATCGATC
>JBGSYU010000758.1:0-8442 GCA_041750715.1 Lacipirellula sp. | reverse complement strand
GAAAGCTTCACATGCGGCACGTCAACGCTCATACACCACGCGCCCGCCCATCAGCGTCATAACAACGCTCGCCTTGGCGAGGTCCTCGCCCGGCGTTTCCAGCAGATTGCGGTCCAAGACGACCAAATCGGCGAGGTTTCCGACCTGCAACGAACCCAGCGATTCTTCGCTGAACGCGGCGAACGCGGCGGCCGACGTGTACGCCCGCAGGGCTTCCTCGACCGAAATTTTTTGCGTCGGCACCCAGCCGTCGGGATGCTTGCCGTCGAGGGTGCGCCGGGTGACGGCGGCGAAGATTCCTTCCAGCGGCGTTGGCGGGGCGACGAACCAGTCGCTGCCGAACGCTAGCGCCGCACGGCTGTCGAGCAGCGAGCGGAAGGCGTAGGTCGTCTCGCTTCGCCGAGCGCCGATGAGGCGCTCGGCCCAGCGGCCGTCGTCGATGGCGTGGTAGGGCTGCATGCTCGCGATCACGCCCAGCTCGGCGAACCGCGGAATATCGTCCGGCGCGATGTGCTGGGCATGTTCGATGCGAAACCGTCGGTCGCGCGGCCCGTTCTGCTTTGCGACGCGCTCGAACACGTCGAGTTGCAACCGAATCGCTCGATCGCCGATGGCGTGGACGGCCACCTGAAAGCCGGCCGCATCGGCCGCCGCGGTCCATGTTTCCAGGTCTTCGGTCGTGTTGACGAGTAGGCCGCGGTCGGTCGGCGCGTCGGTGAACGGCTCCAAGAACGCCGCCGTGTGCGAGCCCAGGGAGCCGTCGACGTAGCCCTTGAGCCCGCCGATCTTGAGCCACTCATCCCCCCGCCCGCGCTTTGCCACTTCGTCGGCGAGCCGCCTCCACTGCGCCAGCGGCGTGCAGGCATAGATGCGAACCTTCAGCAGTCCGCGCCGATGGGCAACGCGGAACACCTCCAAGTCCTGCCACGTCCCCATATGGTGGACCGCCGTTACGCCGCGGGCCGCGAGGTAATCCATCGCCGCCACGGTGGCGTCGAGTCGTTGCGACAGCGACGGTTCGGGCGCCGCGCGGTCGATTAGCCCCATCGCGTTGTCTTTGAAGATGCCCGTCGGCCGGCCATTGGCGTCGCGAACAATCTCGCCGCCGGCTACGTCTTGCACGTCGTCGCCCACGCCGGCCGCGCGCATCGCCGCGGTGTTGGCGAGCGCCATGTGACCGTCGAGCCGCTGCATCCACACCGGTGCGTCGGGCGTGACGGCGTCGATCCAGGCTCGCTCGGGCAGTTCACCGCCCCAGACGGTGTGGTCCCAATCGCCGCCGGTGATCCACGCGCCTGCGGGCGCCGTCTTCGCAAACTCGCCGATCCGGCGGACGAATTCTTCGCGGGTCGCTGCGTCGCGCAACTGCACTGAGGTGAGGTGCAGTCCGCCGTCGACCAGGTGAATGTGCGAGTCGATCATGCCTGGCACGATCAGCCCGTCGTCGGCGTCGATGAATTTCGCACCCTCGCCCGCGGCCCGCGCGGCCTCCTCGCGAGACCCGACCGCGATAATCCGCTCGCCGCGAATTGCCACCGCTTCGGCCCACGGCTGATGGGCGTCGCCGGTCCAGATGCGTCCGATGACCAGCGTCGACGTATCGCCGCTGGCGATTGAAAGCGAACAGGTAAACGCTGCTACCGCAAACCACTGGCCCACATCGCGAATTGCCACGCACACCTCTGCGGAAGGAAAGAAGGCGGTCGGGGAGGGATTCGAACCCCCGGTACACTTTCGCGTACGCCGGTTTTCAAGACCGGTGCATTCAACCGCTCTGCCACCCGACCGAGGGGGCCCTAAAAAAGTATCTCGCTGGGCGGAGCGGCTGGCAAGGCGGGGCAGGTAGGCTCCAGTCTTATTGCGTGAAACGTGACGTTAAAAGAAGCCCCGAATCGGGATTGGCGGACGCCGTGTCCTGCCAGCCCCATGGCTCGCCGCCCGCCAGAAGCCAAGGAAGGACCTCCACGACCCAAAAAGGCACGACTTGCCTGGGAAATTGGTTGACTTTTCATTGCCGCGCGTCATGCTAAGCGGCAGTTTGCGGACGACCGTGGATTCTCGTCCGCTGAGACGCCGTTTCTAATTCACCATTTCGAGGGGGCCCGCTCATGAAGTCAACGGTCCGCATCGGGCGCTGGCGAAGCGCAGGTTCGCATCCGTTGCGAACGCTCCATCGCCGGCGGTGTGCGGCCGCACGAAGGCACCGGTGGTCGTTCTGAAGATTCGTCACAATCGCCCAACGCCTCATGGAGGCGGCAACATTGGAGGGTACGCTAATGATTCGTAGACTCAGTCGTTCGGTCCTGTTGGCTGCTATCCTATTGGCTTCGAGCGCGGTCCTTGCGATCGGCCCGCAGTATCAAGTCATCGGCGATCCGGTTGCCGCCGGCGCCGGACCACTCAACGATGTGGCCGCGCTGCTTCTGGCGAACGGCATCGAGGAGGGCACTGGGTCGGTGATCGGCGCTTCCGCTCCGAACGCTAACGGCGTGGTTACCTTGGCGATTCTGACCGCTCGGCACGTCGCCGTAAGTGCCGCCAAAACGGCGGGATTCGGCGTCGGTCCCGGCGAGGCAGGCGCTCCCGGAGCCGGCGCGTATCCGTTGTCCGCGAATCTCGGCGCCTTTGCGGGCTTTACGCTGACCGATGCTGTGAACAACCCGAACAATCGGCCGCAGGACTTGGCGATTATCAAGGCGACCGTGAAAACGCCTGCTGGCGGCGCCGCGCTTGCCGAATTCAACAAGGTCGTCAGCGCTGCGAATATCTTTCTGCTCGCCCCGTTCCCGACCGCCCCGCCGGCGCCCGGCGCCTCGGTCGCGTCAACCACTAAGTTTACCGAGCTCGGCTATGGCACGGCCGGAACCTTCAACACGGCGCTGAACCGGTACATACCGTCGGGAGTCGCGACCGACGACGCACGTCGCTTTCAGAATAATACAGCGTCCAGCGTGGACGGTCCGGCGCTCATCACGCGCGACTTAGTGCAGTATTACCAGCCGGAGGTGCATTGGAGCGTGTTGGCGCCGTCCGCCGCGGGCGGAGGCGCATCGTTCCCGGGAGACTCTGGCGGTCCGTACCTAACGGGCGGCGTCCTGGCGACGCTCAATGCCAATTCGGTGAGCGTCACGCCGTCGTATACGGATAACACGGACCCGAATAATCCCCTGCCGCCGAACGTTGCTATTAACATCCCGTTGAGCTTCACCGATTATTTATCGGCCGTTCACGTCGCGGGCGCCGCCATCAAAAACGTGGGCAGCGCCGGGTTGGGCGTGCCGCTGGTCGAAACCGGAAATCGTAAGACCGGGTCGCTCGACTGGGCCTTGTATTTCGCAAATAATCCGACGGCGATTCCCGAGCCAGGTTCGTTCCTCTTGATTGCTCTAGGAAACTGCTGCCTGGTGGTACTGGCTCGCCGCGGTTGCACTGGTCGCATCTAAAGAGTCACCGACCGCCCGCCAGATCGCTCGAACGATCGCAGATCGCGTGGCCGCAGAAAATGCGTCAGGAACCAAGAGTTATCTTGGTTCCTGACGCCCTTAAGATTTTTGCGCGCCTAGTGGTAGTGATACCGTTTGCCCGGGCATGGTTCGTGTCATTCTGAGGTACTCCGAAGAATCTGGCCACACCCTTCGGAGTACCTCAGGGTGACAGGGCAAACGGTATCACTACCCGCCTAGTGACGAGATTGACGATCTTCGCAAGGGCTGTTAGAAAGCTAGATTCGCCGTGCTGCAACCGTTGGACCGATACGTCGGCCTTTTAGCCCCAGCCATTGATCGCGAGGAACCCTAGCGTGAGTGCCAGTGAACGAAAGCGCGAGCTCAGTCGCCGCCGGTCGCGGACCAGCAAACTGACCAAGCTAAAGAGCAAGTTGCCGAAGGCGACCCAGTCGGAAAAGACGGAGATCGCGCGAAAGCTGCGGAATCTGACGCCAGGGGCGGAGGAATTGATCGATCGGTGGAAGCTCGTCGAGAGCGATCGCTAAGTCGGCCAGCGCTAAGCCGCAAGCGGCGGTGGCGTAAGCGCAATGGCGGTAGCGTTGCCGCCGCTTGCGGCTTAGCGCATTGGAATCTCGGGCGCGGCGGGATCGGCCTGTTTAAACGTAAACTCGTCGCCATCCACATTGACTTCGATCGTCGTCCCCTCGGGATACTCGCCGCGGAGCAGTTCCGTCGCCAGCGGGTTCTGGATCGACTGCTGGATCACCCTTTTTACGGGTCGGGCGCCGTAGGCCGGGTCGTACCCCAGCACTGCAATACGCTGCCGCGCCGGCGGGGTGACATGCAGCCGCAACTCGCGCTTGGCCAGTTGCATTTCCAGTCGCGCGAGTTGCAGGTCGACGATGCGGGCCACTTCCTCGCGCATGAGGGGGTGGAACACGATCGTTTCGTCGATTCGATTGAGAAACTCCGGCAGAAAGCGGGTGCGCAGCGTTTCTTCGATGGCCTCCTTCATCTCCTGCTCCGAGCCGCCCTCCTGAGCGATCTGCTGGATGAGCTGGCTGCCGATGTTCGAGGTCATCACGACGATCGTGTTCGTGAAGTCGACGGTGTGGCCGTGGCTGTCGCTCAGCCGGCCGTCGTCCAGCACTTGCAGCAGAATGTTGAACACGTCGCGGTGGGCCTTTTCAATTTCGTCGAGCAGCACCACCGAGTACGGCTTGCGGCGCACCGCTTCGGTGAGCATGCCGCCCTCTTCGTAGCCGACGTATCCCGGCGGGGCGCCGATGAGGCGGCTCACCGTGTGCTTTTCCATGAACTCGCTCATGTCGATGCGGACCATCGCCGATTCGCTGTCGAACAGCGTGGCCGCCAGGGCCTTGCAAAGTTCCGTCTTGCCGACGCCGGTGGGGCCGCAGAACAGGAACGAACCGATGGGGCGGTTGGGGTCCTGAAGGCCGCTACGGCTGCGGCGCACCGCGTTGGCGACGGCGCGGACGGCTTCATCCTGGCCGACGACGCGTTGGTGCAGGCGTTCTTCGAGGACGAGCAGCTTGGCGCGTTCGCCTTCGAGCATGCGGCTCACGGGGATGCCGGTCCAGGCGGCGACGACTTCGGCGATTTCGTCGGGGCCGACTTCTTGGCGAAGGAGTCGCTTGCGGCCTTTCGCGGCGCCGCCGGACCGCTGAAGCGGGTCCTCGCCATCGCGGGATTGGCGCTCTTCGAGTTGAGTTAGTTTCGATTCGAGCTCGCGGCGTTTGGTGTCGAGCTCGTACAGGCCCTGATAGAGATCTTCGACGACGATTTGGCCGAGGGATTGGCGTTCTTTGATCGTCGCCGCCATCTGCTGGGCTTCGTGCTCGACGCGCTGCAGCTCCTCGCGCACCTGGGCCACGTCGCCGACGCCGAGCTTTTCGCTTTCCCATTGCTCGCGGAGGTCGGCGAGTTGGCGGCGCAGGCCGGCCATTTCCTCGTTGATTTCGACGAGGCGATCCTTCGCGTGCTCTTCCGTTTCCTCGGCGAGTTGCCGGGCGGCGAGTTCTAACTGCACGAGGCGGCGCTGAATGTTGTCGATTTCCTCAGGGACGCTTTCCAGCTCCATCGCCAGGCGGCTGGTCGCCTCGTCCATGAGGTCGATCGCCTTGTCCGGCAGAAAGCGATCCGTTATGTAGCGGTGCGAGAGCTCGGCCGCGGCGACCAGCGCGGAGTCCTTGATCTTCACGCCCTTGTGGTGGGCTTCGTACCGCGGCTTGAGACCGCGGAGGATGGCAATGGCGTCTTCGACGTTTGGCTCGCCGACCATCACCGGTTGGAAGCGGCGTTCGAGGGCGGCGTCTTTTTCGATGTATTTGCGGTATTCGTCGAGCGTGGTGGCGCCGACGCACCGCAATTCGCCGCGGGCCAGCGCCGGCTTGAGCAAATTCGCGGCGTCGTTGCCACCCTCGGCCGCACCGGCGCCGACGACCGTGTGCAGCTCGTCGATGAACAGAATGATGCGGCCCTGGGCGTCCTGTACTTCGCGGAGTACCGCCTTGAGCCGCTCTTCGAATTCGCCACGGAACTTCGTGCCGGCGATGAGGGCGCCCATATCCAGCGCGATCACCCGCTTATTCTTGAGGCTCTGCGGTACGTCGCCAGCGACGATTCGCAGGGCGAGCCCTTCGACGATCGCCGTCTTGCCGACGCCGGGCTCGCCGATCAGCACCGGGTTGTTCTTGGTGCGCCGCGACAGCACCTGAATCACGCGGCGGATTTCCTGATCGCGGCCGATCACCGGGTCGAGCTTGCCCTGCTCCGCCCGCTGCACGAGGTCGATGCCGTATTTTTCGAGGGCCTGAAATTTGTCCTCGGGCGTTTGATCGGTCACGCGGGCCGAGCCGCGGACCTTTTGCAGCGCGGCAAGGATTTCCTTCTCGCAGAGGGCGTTGAGCTTGAGCGTATCCTGGGCCTTCGACTTCGTTCGCACGAGCGCGAGCAGCAGGTGCTCGGTCGAAACGAACTCGTCCTTCATCTCGGTCGCCGCTTGCGCGGCGGCTTCGAGAACCTTATTCAAGTCGTCGCTAATACCGGGCGGATGCCCGCCGCTGGCCTTCGGCAGGTGCGCCAGCTCGGCGGTCACCATCTGCCGAAGCTGCTGGTTGTTGGCGCCGATCTGCTCCAGCAACGGGCGCACCACCCCCTCGCTCTCGCCGAGCAAGGCCGCGAGCAAGTGCATCGGTTCAATCTGCGGATTCCCGGCGTCGGCAGCGAGCTCTTGCGCGCGCTGGACGGCTTCCTGGGCCTTTAGTGTTAGTTTGTCAAATCGAAAGGCCATGGAAACTCCTCGTGCGGCGACTCCAATCGCCCATTGCCGTCGCGGTCAATTCCGCTTCGCGACGTCCTAAGCCCCGGAGGGGCGAAGTAATGTAGCCAGGGGCGCCAGCCCCTGGAAAACGCGATAAGCCAAATCAAAGCCCCATAGGGGCGACATCAATCCCACAAATACTTCGGATCGTATTCAACGCCGTGCCGATCCAACAGCGCGACAAATTCCTGCTGATACGTCTGCTTTCGATGATGCTGAACCTGATTGCGAATGTAACGTTGGACGGGAACTACCTGAGATTCACTGACGGAGAACGCCGCGTATCCTTCCTGCCACGCGAACTCCCCTTGCGTGCGCTCATTTGCCCATTTCGAGGAATTCGCTTTGATCAATCGCAGCATATCTGAAACGGAGACGCTGGCTTTGAACTTCGCAAGCAGATGAATGTGGTTCTCGACGCCGCCGCTTTCTAACTTCACGCCGCCTTCGTCACGGATGATGCCGCCAACATATTTGTAGAGTTCCTCTTTGAGATTCTCCGCGATGAGCGGCGCTCGATCCTTCGTGCTGAAGACGATGTGATAGAGCAGGTTCGTGTAGGTGTTGGGCATGAAAAAGCTCCGGAGGAGTGATGTCGCTCCTCCGGAGCTTCGCTTCAAAGGCAAACTCCATTCCAGGGGCTAGCGCCCCTGGCTACATTACTTCGCCCCTACCGGGGCTTCAATACGATCGCGCCGGCCAGCGTCCGATCAATGTTGTCGATTCAATTCAAATATTGCATCGCGACGAGTCTAAGCCTACGACCTCGCCCCGAAGGGGCGAAGTATTGTAGCCAGGGGCGCTAGCCCCTGGTAACGATCAGCATGCAAACCTTAAAGCCCCAGGGGGGCGACATCAACCTTAAAACTCGCCGGTAATTAGTGGACGAACCAAATCCTCCATTCCTTGAACGGCGTCAAGGAACCCGCCGATGGTAGCAACTTCCGTAATTCGGTCCCAAAGATGGCCAAGAATTGTGTTGTCTGGCCGCGCCTTCGCGAGTTGGTCCATGGTGCTCTCAATGTCGACCACTATATCCACTTTCTCTTTCTCGGAGAGGTTGGACTCGACTGCCAATTCCTTAAGGTGCTTGAGTTCCTCGCGAAGGCGCTCATATTTCACATTGACTATATTCCCATCGCCAAGCGTGATGACATTCGTACCAGTTGCATGGACGTTTATCCCTGCGAACTTACCGCCATTACGGAACTCAGAGTCCCCTTCGATCTTGTCTATACCCCCGCTAGAAATCTCGTACCACGTCTGAGTTGCGGGAACTAAGGTTCCCCTCGGTGTCCGCACCTGCTTCTCGACTTCGGTCCGGTTTATCCAATTCTTGTCGATTAAATAGTTCAAATTCGAGACAACTTGAGTCTGCGCCAATCCGCAATCGCCTTTCAAGCGTTTCTTTGCATCACTTATCTTTACAGCCGATCCGCGCTTGCCGTGTTGGCTAGTTGCGTTTGAATTCCGATCATAGAACCAATGCAGAATCTGTTGTCGAATTCCATCGTTCGGATTCAATGTAATCCCCCTGCATCTTGCAATTGCATTCTTTCAACATGGGAACTTAGCCGGTTTACTAACTCTTCACTTCAAACTCCGCGTCAATCGCGTCGTCATCCTTCGAGCCGCCCGCCGCTGACCCCTTAA
>JBGSYU010000757.1:0-2242 GCA_041750715.1 Lacipirellula sp. | reverse complement strand
GACGTACGTTGGACGAATGGGGGGACGAGCCTGCGGCCTCCGCGCGCTCCCCCGCGAGACGCGGCTAAACGAAGGCGGCAGGGGGGCGGATGTTAAGAAATGCCAGCGAGTGAGGCAAGTTCAGCGCGGGCGGCCGTCGGCGGTAGCGACGGCGTCGGGCTGCGCCTCGCGAGAGAGCCGAATGATGAGCGTCTCCAGCACGCGGCGGGCGCGGTCTTTGGCGGAGTTGTACCCCTTTAACTCCAAGTCGGCTGCTAGCAGCCAGCGGTAGAGTTGCCGGGCGCGCGGGCGGCCGATTTGCTTGAGCTGGCGCTCGGCGTCGGAGAGCTTAAAGGGGGGCATGCCGGCGCGTTCGAGCGATTGGCGTATCGACATCTGCTGGCGGCGGCGTTCGGCCTGGTCGAACAACCGCACGGCCAGCGCGAACTTGCGAAACGTCGAGGCCATCTGCGGCAATAGCCCGTGAGCGTCGTCGCCGGCGGCCAGCAGCCGGTCGAGCTGCTCGAGGGCGTCGCTGGCGCGGCCATCGGCGGCGGCGTCGATCATGTCCCAGGTCTTGCGAGTGCGCCAGCCGCCGACATTGTCGCGAACCAGCGCGGCGTCGATCTTCTTGCCGGGGCCGGAGAGCAGCGTGAGGCGGGCAATTTCCTGGTAAAGGATGCCGGGCTCGGGCGGTATTAGCTCGACGAGTTGATCGACGGCTGTCCTTGCCAGCTCGCTCTCAAAGTCGCGGCGGGCGACGGCGATAAGCCACTCCTTGAGCTGTCGCATGTACTGGGTAAGCTCGGCGCCCTTGTCGGGTCGCTGGCACTTAATGGTGAGGCCGGATGCGGCCACCGCTTTGGCCAGCCGCGTGTTGCCCGGAAACGACGTCACTTCCAGGATTAGCACGGCGTCATCGCGTGGCTTGGCGACATAGTCTTCCAATTGCTCGCGATATTCCTTCACCAGTGCGTCGGCGTCTTCGACGACCACGATGCGACGGTCGCTACCGAAGAGCGACATCTCGCTGAGCGCGTCGAGCACGTCGCGAAGCTGGGCGGTTTCGCCATCGAGCACGTCGGGCGTGGCGTCGGGGTCGCCGCCGCGGAACGTAGCGATCAGCGTGCGGCGGACTTCGTGCTGCAGGTAGCCATCGTCGCCGACGATGACGCAGACCGGGCGCGGCTCGACCTTGGCGGAGTCGAGCAGAACGTCGAAACCAGAGAGGATTGTGGCGGCGGACTTCTTGGCCATGCCGCTTAATGTAGCGAATGGCGATGCGTTCACTTAGCCCCCGGTCAGTGACCGGGGGCTAAATGGTTATTGCGGCGCAGCGAAGAGGGCGCCCGCGGCGGTGCGGAAACGGCTGGGGTCTTCCTGCACCGGTCGCACGCTGCGGAGCCGCCCTGAAGGTTGCGGAAGGTTGAGCACGACGGGCGCCGGCGTATGGCGGACCGCGACGTTGCCGGCTTTGTCGCGGACTTCCAGCCGCAGATACAGCTTCTCGGGCACTTGCCGCAAGAGTCGCCAGGCGTATTGGCCGTTGTTGTCGACGTCGGTAGCGATGGTCGACCAAGGGCCCTGCGGCTGGGCGCTGTAGAACAGACCGATGGGGCGGGCATCTAGGTTTTCGTCCGAGGCCGTCCAGCGAATGAGCAGGTGATCGGCGAGATTTCCCTGGCCGATCTCGGCGGCTTGCAGTTCGACTTGCGGTTCTTGGAGGTCGACGCCGATTACCAGTTCCGGTTGCGTGCCGGCGGCAGGCGTTGGCGCCGCGGCCCCGTTCGCGCCGCTTACCACAAGCTGGAACCCGTAGACGCCGGCCGCAGGAACGGTAACGCGAATGGGCGAGCGGTTGTCGGCGTCGGCGCCGAAGCTCACCCATTCGCGGCCGCCGTCGCGGGTGGCCCAAAGCTCGACCTTGGAAACACCCCAAGGGCCGACCGTTCGCAGGTCATAGTCGACGTCGAACGTGAGAGCATTGACCCAGCGCGGGCCGGTCGCATCGGGGTTCACTACGGTCGGCGTCGTCCAGCCAGGGTTGGTAGTGCTATCGCTGGGAGGCAGCGGCGTTGGGGTTTCTCGCGAGTCGTAAAGTAGCGGCGGCGGGCCGAACGGGTTCGAGGTCGCGGAAGGGTTGGCGGTAAGCGGTCGTGCGGCGACGCCCGTGTCGGCCACTAGGTGTGCCGGCGTACGCTGCTCCGGCCACAGCGGCGGAGCGGTCGACGGGGCGGAGGCGTATGCAGGCGGGGGGGAGGCT
>JBGSYU010000756.1:0-3730 GCA_041750715.1 Lacipirellula sp. | reverse complement strand
GCCATCCAAAAAGCCGACGTCCTGATCGAGGCGATGGGATGGATCCGCCAGTTTCGCGACAAGATCACGGTGATCAAGCTCGGCGGCAGCGTGATGGAGGACTCCGAGGCGCTGGGGCATCTGCTCGTCGACATCGTGTTCATGGAGACGGTCGGCATGCGGCCGATCGTGGTGCATGGCGGCGGGGCGGCGATTAGCCGGGCGATGGCCGAGGCGAACCTCGAGCCGCGGTTCATCCAGGGGCGGCGGTACACCGATGCCGCGACCCTGGGAATTGTCGAGCGAGTTCTGGCTGGTGAACTCAACAAAGCGATCGCGGCGCGCATCGAGGCGTTCGGCGGGCGGGCGATGCCGCTGAATTTCGTGGGGGAGACGAACAACAACGTGCTGTTCGGCGAGCGATTGACGCTGCCAAACAATCAGGGAGGCGCGCCGATCGACCTGGGCTTCGTCGGCCATGTGACCAAGGTGGATCGCGAGTCGATCGACAATCTAAGCTATGCCGGGCAGGTGCCGGTGATTCCGTCGATGTGCGAGACCGAGGCCGGCGAGCGGCTGAACGTGAACGCCGACACGGCGGCCACGGCGGTCGCCCAGGCGGTGGGCGCGGAAAAGCTCGTGTTTTTAAGCGACGTGAACGGGGTGCGGAAAGACAAAGACGACCCCGACTCGCTGATTCACTCGCTAACGGCTGACGAAGCGCGGCGGCTCATCGCGGACGGGAGCATTGAGTCGGGGATGATCCCGAAGGTCGAGGCCTGCCTGGAGACGCTGTCGAAAGGCGTGCGGAAAATTCACATCATCGACGGGCGGTTGCGGCACTCGCTGCTGTTGGAGATTTACACGAATCGCGGCGTGGGAACGGAGTTGATGGCTGAACCTGCGTAGCGTATTTGGCGTCTTTGAGTCGCATTTACCTCCTTCCGCTTTTTGTTGCCTTTCCGAGTTAACTCACGCAAAGGCGCTAAGTCGCAAAGAAAATCGCAAAGATATAGAAGACTGAGGGCGTATTCTTCTTTGCGATTGCTTTGCGCCTTAGCGCCTTTGCGTGAGATAAATAGAGATAACTATGAGCATTGGTGCCGCAGTGAGTAAGAGCAACCCAAAAATGTCTCCGGAGACGGCGGCGTTGTTTCAGCAGTATGTCATTCCAAATTACAAGCGATTTCCACTATCGTTAGTCCGCGGCGAGGGATCGTGGATTTGGGACGACCAGGGCGATAAGTATCTCGATTTCTTCCCCGGATGGGGCTGCAATTTGCTGGGGCACTGTCCGCCGCGCGTGGTCGAGGCGGTGCAGGAGCAGGTCGCCACGCTCATTCATGTGCCCAATACGTGGCACATGGAAGCGCAGGGCCAGTGGGCGAAGCTGCTGAGCGAGCGAAGCTTTGGCGGGCAAGCGTTCTTTTGCAACTCGGGCGCCGAGGCCAATGAGGCGGCGATTAAACTGGCTCGGCTTCACACGTCGCGAGAGCGATACAAAATCATCACGTTTGAGGGCGGCTTCCATGGCCGCACCCACGCCGCCGTGAGCGCGACGGCGCAGCCCAAATATCACGACGGCATCGGCCCGCTGGCCCCGGGGTTCGTCTACGCCCCGTTTGGCGATCTCGATGCGGTGCGCGCGAAAGTCGACGCCGAGACCGCGGCGATCATGGTCGAGCCGATTCAAGGCGAAGGCGGCATTCGCATTCCGCCGCCGGAGTTCTTGGCCGGACTTCGGAGGATTTCCGATGAGCACAGACTGGTGCTGATCTTCGACGAAGTGCAATCGGGCTGCGGGCGCACGGGAAAGTGGTTCGCGTATCAGAACTTCGGCGTCGAGCCCGACGTGATGACTCTGGCCAAGAGCCTGTGCGGCGGCGTGGCGGGGGGGGCGATGCTGGCCCGGCGGGAGGTTTCCTCGAGCCTGAGGCCGGGAATGCACGCAGCCACCTTCGGCGGAAATCCGCTAGCGGCGCGGGCCGGGATTGCCACGATTGAGACGATCGAACGAGACGGATTGTTGCGGCAAGCGGAGCGACTGGGCGCGCTGTTTCGCACGCTACTGGAGCCGCTGGCAAGCGAGCTGCCGCAGGTGCGCGAGTTTCGACAGATCGGGCTGATGATCGGCATCGAACTCGCCATCGATGCGACGCCGTTGGTCGAGCAATGCATGGCGAAGCGTCTGCTGATTAACGTCACCCAGGGCAACGTCATCCGCCTCTTGCCGCCCATGACGATGAGTGAGAATGAAGTCCGCGAGGGATGTGCGATACTGATCGACTCGATCCGCAACTTCTCGCCCTGAAATTCAAAGAAGGAAAGCTTAACCACGAAACACACCAAACACACGAATGGATTTGAGGATAAATGCATCGACCTTTTCGTGTGTTTCGTGTGTTTCGTGGTAAAAAAGGTATTCCGCAATGCGACACCTGCTTAACGTCTCCGACCTGACGACGGATGAAATCCTACGGATCTTTGCGTTGAGCGAGGATCTCAAGACGAAGTTCGGCGCCGGGATTCGCGAGCCGCTCCTTCCCGGGCGGGTGATGGCGCTGCTGTTTGAAAAACAGTCGCTGCGGACGCGGGTGAGCTTTCAATCGGCGATGACGCACCTGGGCGGGGCGAGCACCATGCTCGGCGATGACGCGGGGTTCGGCAAGCGCGAGAGCCTGGCCGACTTCACGCGGGTACTGAGCGAGATGGTCGATGTGATTGTGATGCGGACCAAGTCGCACCGAACCGTCGTCGACGTCGCGGCGCATTCGGCATGCTCGGTCATCAACGGGCTGACGGACCAATCGCATCCGTGCCAGGCGCTCGCCGATTTGTTCACGCTGCAGGCGGCTACGGGGCGGCTGCGGGGGGCGAAGCTCGCCTGGGTCGGCGATGCGAACAACGTGGCCCGCAGCCTGGCGATGGCGTGCGGACTGTTGGGCGTGGAGTTCGCCGTGGCTTCGCCCGCTGGGTACGACTTTGACGGGCCGTTTCTCGAAAAGCTTGCGACGAAGGCGCCGGGGAGCAAATTTCTCGCCACGCGTGATCCGGTCGAGGCCGTGCGCGGCGCGGCGGCGGTCTATACCGACGTGTGGGTGAGCATGGGGCAAGAAGCCGAGCAGGATCGGCGACGGAAGGATTTCGCCGACTATCAGGTAAACGGCAAACTCATGGCGGCCGCGGCGGCGACAGCCCGTTTCATGCATTGCCTGCCGGCCAAACGCGGCGAAGAAGTAACCGACGAGGTGATGGATAGCCCCTACAGTATCGTCGTCGAGCAAGCGGCGAATCGGATGCACGTGCAGAAGGGGATTCTGGCGTGGCTGTTGGGGGCTCAGAGCTAGAACGAAGCGAGAACACCAAATTCAAGTCATCCTGAGCGGAGCGAAGGATCTTGCGTGATTCTAGATTCTTCGCTCCGCTCAGAATGACAGCGTTTTGAGGCGATGCGGATGAATAAGTTGCGAGCAGCGGACGCCTTACGCCAGTGGACCATCGAACCCGCTCCCTACGGCGCCGCCGCGGGGCGGGTAATTGTGTGCGCTGGCCGCACAACCGTGCTCTGCACAGCAAGCGTCGAGCCGAGCGTGCCGCCGTGGCTCGCCGGGAAGGGCAAGGGGTGGGTCACCGCGGAGTACAACATGCTCCCGGGCAGCACGGCGCCGCGGAAGCAGCGCGACCGCGGCGGGAAAATTGACGGGCGAACAACGGAAATTCAGCGGTTAATTGGCCGGAGCCTACGGGCGAT
>JBGSYU010000755.1:0-4209 GCA_041750715.1 Lacipirellula sp. | reverse complement strand
CGCCGAGTTGGTCGCCCCGCACGTCGACAAGCTCCGCTACAATCCCGGGCACCTTTACCACCACGAGCGCGAAAAGCCGTGGCGGGAAAAGGTCCGCTATCTCGCCCAAGTCGCGGCCGACAACGATTGTGCGATGCGCGTAGGCGTCAACTGCGGCAGCGTCGACCCCGCGGCCCGCGATCGCTACACGCCCGACGATTCCCTGGCCCCGATGCTCGACAGCGCCGCCGAGCATTGCCGTGCGCTCGACGAGTTGGGCTTCACGCGGTACTGCGTGTCGCTGAAAGACTCCGACCCGCAGAAGGTGATCGAGGTCAACCGCCGCTTCGCCGAGCTGCGGCCCGACGTGCCGCTGCACCTGGGCGTCACCGAAGCCGGCCTGCCGCCGGACGGCGTCATCAAAACCCGCATCGCGCTGGAGCAGCTCATCAGCCGCGGCATCGGCGATACGATCCGCGTCTCGCTCACCGTGTCCAATTCGCGCAAGCCGGAAGAAATCGCCGCCGGTCGGCAAATCCTGGCCGACATCGCCGCGGGCCGCGTCCGTTCGGTGGTCGACTACGGCCTCGACACGCTCAACATCATCAGTTGCCCCAGTTGCTCGCGGGTCGAGAACGAGGCGTTCATCGAACTGGCCGAGCAAGTGAAAGCAATGACCCGCTACGCTAGCGCCCACGCCATCACGATCGCCGTGATGGGCTGCCGCGTGAACGGCCCGGGGGAAACCGACGACGCCGACCTTGGGCTGTGGTGCGGGCCGAGCGTGGTGAACCTCAAACGGGGCAGCGAGTCGCTGGGGCAGTATTCGTATGAGGAGATTTTGCCGCGGTTGAAGAGGGCGCTGGATGAGGTGATTTCCACCCGCGATTGAACGGCACGATGCTCAATGCGCTAGCCGTCGTCGTTCGCTTACTTTCCTGACATAAGACAGGCAAAAGGCGCATGCTGCCGCCATTGGCAATGTCGTCGGCTCCGGAACAGTCCTTAATGCGCCAATGAGTTCCGGTGCGATAAGGAGCTGTCGCTGCCATAAAAGAAAATCGGCCCCGTCGGCAACGCCGTCAGCATTCGTATCCCCGACGCGCGTACTACCAAAGGACACTTCCCAGGCGGCCAGATCCATTGCATCGACGAGGCCGTCGTTGTTGAAGTCCGCCGATGGCATAAGGGCGTCGGCAAAGCGCCTGCCAAGTTCGACGTGCATTTCCGTCGTAAAGTGGACAGCGTCGTAACCCAAGAGCAAGTCGTCGGCGTTAATAAGTCGCATAAGAGGATCTGCAGAAGCTGCATTGAGCTGACTTTGGCGTAGTTGGGGCACAAAGGCCCTGGCAAGGTTGATATGGGCTTCATTGAACAAGAACGGCAAGTTCGGCGCGTCGAAATCGGTGCGAACTGCCATGGCGAGCGCCGCTAGATTGTCGTCGTAAGCCTCTGCTCTAGATAACACGCCCGCGTCTCCTTCACCTTGATTCCAGAGGAATCCACTAAGTGTTGGCGTAAAGCCCAGAGAGCCAAGTTGTTCCAGCGCGCTATCGACCTTTTCGACCATCCAAGGGTATCGATCTTCCTTCGATGGCAACCACTCCTCGGCCAAGCTCGTTCCGTTGGCCGCAACTTTGATAATGGCAATTGGAGTTCCGGTGCGGCGCTCCATAGCCTGCCCGAAAGAGAGATCCGCGCCAAAGTAAGCATTTGGAGATTGTGGGCTGTTGCGGCGCGGTGCTAGCGGCTGCCACATCTCGGTCTCTACGAGTGTCTGCCCAAGCAATCGGTATTGGAACAAACTTTCTTGCGGTTCAGCGAGCTCGGCCTCGTTTGGAGCAAGGTCGACTATGTTGCCCCCTCCATTAGCGTTACTCTGCCCCGCGACAATGTAGACTTGGATGGGCGAGGCAAGAACCGAGGGAATTGCCGCCAGAAAGAATAGCGCCGCTATTTCAGGCGAGGCGAGGCGAGGCGAGGCGAGGCGAGGCGAGGCGAGGCGAGGCGCATAGTCAACTCCAAATGGTGATCGATGCTGTAGCCTATTGTAGCGAATGAATTCATCTTTACAAGAATTCGATGCTTCCCCAAGTGTTGCACGGATTGGCTTAACAGCCGCTCTAAGGTGCATCCTTGAAAGTCGTCAGTCCGTACTTCTGTTGTGCTTTGCTGTGGGGGAAAACGGGTCCGAAAATGCCCTTCGGGGCTAGCTTCGGGCCCGGTAGAATCCACACCACCCCAGTGCCAGCAGCCGCGTTGATCAGCTTTCCAGGCAAACTGAAAGCGCCGCACCGCTCGCCACCTCAAACCCCTCACCCAGCTTTACACCGATTGGCAGGCTGGAAAGCCTGACCTATTGCGAGCGCACGGATGCGATCCCGCCTGTTCCTAATTGCCCTTCTCGCCGGCGCATTGGCCGCCGCCCACGGCTGCATGTCGCTAGGCTCGCGCGAAAAGACCGACGCCATTCGCCGCGAGAACGACGCTGCCGCGTACTTGGCGCACCCGACGACCATCGGCCAGCTTGTGCTGCACGCCGACTTCGTCCTGCCGCCCGAGCACCGCATGCTGACGGAACTGGTCGACGAACGCGAGCTCATCTGCCAGCGCCTAAAAATTCCGCCCAGCCAAGAGCCGATCCACGTGCATCTGTTCGCCGAAGAGGCGTCCTACCGGCAACACGTCTCGCGAAAGTTCCCCGGCATCCCCGAGCGGCGGGCGATCTTCGTCGAAACGGACGTAGAACTGGCGGTGTTCGCCCATTGGGGCGCCAGCGTCGCCGAGGACCTTCGCCACGAGGTGGCCCACGGCTACCTCCACGCCTCGGTGCCGAACATTCCGCTGTGGCTCGACGAGGGATTGGCCGAGTATTTTGAAGTCGGCCGCGGCCGGCGCGGCGTCAATCGCATGCACGTCGACACCTTGAACGGCCAACTCGCCATCGGCAACTGGCGGCCGCAACTGCAGCGGCTGGAACAGCTCACCGCCGTCGCCGACATGAAGCAGCTCGAGTATGCCGAGAGCTGGCTGTGGGTTCACTTCCTGCTCGAGTCGGAGGGCGGCAAAGCCGACGTGCTGACCGACTACCTTGCCGCGCTACGCACCGGCGAACCGGTCGCCCCCTTGAGCGAGCGGCTCAGCGGCGTGCTTGCGCAGCCGGCGCCTGCGCTCGTCGAGCATTTGAAATCGCTCGCGCGGTAACGAAGACGCTCACTCCGGCACGGTGTCATCCTGAGCGGAGCGAAGGATCGAGCGTGATCCTAGATTCTTCGCTCCGCTCAGAATGACCTTGCATCACACTTTCCAGTTCGGATCGGACATTCGCTTGATCGGCTCCAGATACATCCCAAACACGCGGAAGATCAGCACCACGATAAACGCCGCGACGACCAGCCAAATTAAATAGCCAAACGCCTGAGCTAACACGCTGATCGCCACGTTAGCCCGTTCGCGGTACTCGTTCGACTGCCGCTGCATGGTCTCGGCCAAACTGCCCGACTGCTCGCCCACGGCGATCGCGTCGAGCAAATCGCGGGGAAAGGCCCCCGACTCGGCCAGCGCCGCGTGCAGCGTCATTCCGCGGCCGATGTTGCGGGCGATCTCCGGCCCCTGCTGGCGGTAATAGTCGTTCCCCGTCGCATCGAGCGCCAGCGGCAGGGCTTTGCGCAAATCCATCGACGTGTCGAAGACCAGTTGCAACGCCCAAGTGAACCGCGCCATCGCCAGCGTTTGCAGCGCCCCGCCGATCATCGGCAGTTTGAGCGCCGCACGCTGCAATCGCCGCGTCCAGAACATGCCGCGCCGGTTCGCTTCAATCAGCAGCAGCAGACCGATCGCGAAGAACGTGATAATCGAAGCGTAAATCATCAGCCCTTTGTTCCCGATCAGGCCGAAGCCGAACATATCGAGCGGCTCGCCGTCCATATTCTTCAAATTCAGGGCGCTGGAGAGCCAAATCACGCCGCCAATTACGCCTACCGCGATACCGAGCTGGATAGCCGGCCACGCGAGCGCACTGAGCAACGTTCGCCGGGCGGCGAGCATGTGCTCGAAATGCTCGGCCAACTGGCGGTACGCCCGGTCGAGCTGCCCCGTCGTGTCGCCCAGTGCGACCACTTGGCGAAACATTACGGGGAAGTAGTCGCCCGTGGCCGCGACCGCCTCGCCCACCGACTCGCCGCGGGACAGGGCGTCGCTCACCTGCGTGACGGCCGCCCGCTGCGAAGC
>JBGSYU010000754.1:0-7786 GCA_041750715.1 Lacipirellula sp. | reverse complement strand
CCCCTCCCTTGAAGGGAGGGGCTAGGGGAGGGATTTCTATCGCAACCAGGCTCAAGCGTTGCGCTCGCGCTAGCAGCGCCATGGGCGGCGAATTCTAGGTTCGTTGCATGCGCGTCACAAGGTCAGCCCGCGCGCTCTCGTTACAGCCGCCTCTTTGGCTTAGAATTGGGCCATGGCCATAGATCATGCCGCCTTTGGAACGCTCATTCGGCAACGCGTGCTGGCATCGTTGGCATTGCTGGCAGCGCCGATCGGCCAAGCGTCGGCTACGCCACCGGCCGAGGCTCCCGCCGTCACCTTGGCCGGAGAGCTGGAATTCGACGGTCATTCGCAGTACTCCCACATCCGCATTCGCCGCCACAGCACGCTGCGTTCGATGCTCTTCGTCCGCGATAATGGCGACGAGGTGCTCGAAAGCCAGGTTGACCTCCGCCGGCCGCACGAGTTGCAGTTCGAATACCTGCGGTTCATGTTCGCCAGTTATCTATTTCGCGCGCAGCAGCAGGAAGTGCTGATCGTCGGCCTCGGCGGCGGAGGCATGGTCCACTTCCTGCGGCACGTCGATCCCAACGTGCGGGTCGACGCTATCGACATCGACCCCGAAGTCGTGCGTTTGGCCGACAAGTACTTCAACGTCCGCACGGAAGGCAACGTCAACGTCGCCACGGCGGACGGGTTCAAGTTCATCGCCGAAGCCAAGCAGCCGTACGACGTGATCTACATGGACGCCTTCCTAAAACCCTCGGCCGACACCGACGGCACCGGCGCCCCGCTCGCCCTGCGCACGCAGCAGTTTTACAAGCAGATGCAAGCGAAGCTGAAACCGGGCGGCGTCGTCGCGTTCAACTTGAACCCGCACCCGCAGCTTGCGGAGGACGTTCGAGCGATCGGCGAGGCGTTTCCGCAAACTTACATGTTCCCGCTGTCACGCTTCGGCGGCGCCGTAGTCGTCGCCTCGACCGCGGCGGAGCGCGTCGATACGAAAGCGCTGGTTCGCAACGGCAAACAACTCGACCGCCGCTTCAAGACGGACGTGTCCTTCCAGAAGATGGCCCAGCGACTCCAACGTTAGAACCACAATTTCTCCGGTCCCCTCCCCATCGAGGGGAGGGGACTGGAAGCGTTGGAGACGCCTTCCACAATTAAGCGCAACAGAAGCAAATACCTCATGGCCGCCAAGCAAAAACCTAAACCCCGGCCCGCGGTTCAAACTTCGCCTCCACCACCCCAAACCGGCGCCCCCCTGCCCTTGCAGCCCGCCTCTCTCCTCCCGGCGCAGCTCAGCCTGAAGCTGCTCGTGCTCGTTTCCGGCGCCGTGCTGATGGGTTTGGAAATCGTCGGCAGCCGCATCCTGGCGCCGTTTTTCGGCAACTCAGTCTTCGTATGGGGCAGCCTCATCTCGCTGTTCCTCATCGCGCTCAGCGCCGGTTATTACATCGGCGGCGGTTGGTCCGACCGCCATCCGTCGCGCACGCTGTTGAACTCGATTGTGCTGGCCGTGTCAGCGTGGATGTTTCTCATCCCCGCCATGGCCAGACCGGTGTGCGACGCCCTGCTGCGCTCGGGCTTCGGCGAGAAGTCCGGCCCGTTCCTTGCCGCCGGCGTGCTGTTTCTGCTCCCCAGCATCGGCATGGGGATGGTCTCGCCCTTCGCCATTCGGCTGGCGACGCACACCGTCGCGTCCGTGGGAAAAACCGCCGGTACGCTCTACGCCCTCTCGACCCTCGGCAGCATCGTCGGCACGATGCTCACCACGTTCGTGCTCATCCCCGCGTTGGGCGCCAGCGCCATCCTGCAAGGCCTCGCCGCCTCGCTCATGCTCGCCGCCATCCTCACCTTCCCCTTCGCCACGCGCATGTCCGCCGCTCGCGGCTTAGCGGTGGCCGTCCTCGCCGCCGCCGCCGCCATCCTTGCCATCGTCCCCACAGAAGCCTCTCTCCCCCGCGGCGCAACGCTCGTCCGCGAGCTCAACACGCCTTACCACCACATTGCGGTCGTCGATGTAACCGTCAACCGCGTGAAGGCCCGCCAATTGCTGTTCGACCGGTTCGTCGAAAGCATGATCGAACGCGACCCGCCGCACCGCACGCTCAGCGATTATACGCGCTACTTCCACCTCGCCCTGGCGGCCAAGCCCGATGTCCGCCGCGTGCTGTTCATCGGCGCCGGCGGCGGGGTCGGCCCGCGCGCGTTCCACATGCACGACGCAGAGATGGAAATAGCCGTCGTCGACATCGACCAGAAAGTGCTGGACGTAGCCGAGGCAGATTTCTTTCTCGAAAAATCGCCGAAGATCAACCTGATCGCCGCCGACGGCCGCTCGTTCGTCCGCAGCGCCCCCGACGCCCACTACGACTGCATCCTGCTCGACGCGTTCACCATCGGCGGCCGTATTCCGTTCCACCTGGTAACGTCCGAGTTCTTCAAACTGTGCCGCCAAAAGCTGACGCCCGGCGGCGTCTTTTTGATGAACATCAACAGCGCCGTCGACGGCGACAATTCGAGAATTTTTCTCTCGATGTTCAAGACGATCCAAACCGCCTTTCCCGCCGTCGACGCCTTCGCCTTAGGCAGCCAGCTCGGCATTCGCGATCAGTCGACCAATATCATTCTTGTGGCCGTGAACCGCGACGACGGATTGACGCCCGACGACTGGGCAAAAGCCGCCGCCGCCTACGAATCGACGTCCTACGTCGATCGGCAGCAAGTCGAGATGATGGTGATGGACCTGGTTCAGACCCTACCCGAAATGGAATCGGCCGCCGTCTTTACCGACGATTTCGCACCCATCGAAACCATGGCGTTTTAGTAGGTCAGGCTTTCCATCGGGCGCCGCGCAAGCGGGAATCTTCCGGCTCCCTCCCCCTCACGGGGAGGGAGCCGGAACGGCTTGTTGTTGAAAGTTTGATCAACGGGAGACCCTTATGCCCTCGCCCAGACCGCTTTGCACGATCCTTTCCGTCGGACTGCTTGTCGTCTTAGCAACGATCTCGCCTGCCGCCGACCCCGCGCCCAAAGACGCCGGCAAGGACGAAGTCCAGCAGCTCATCGACCGCTACTTCCGCAGTTGGTCCAACCAGGACCTGCAGCGCTACGGCGAGTGCTTCATGCCGCAGGCGGCGATTCAACTCATCGCCGAAAACGGCCAACTCACGACCGTGCCCCTAGCTCCCTTCCTGAAAAGCCAGCAAGAAGCCCATCGCAACGCGGCGAACCGCATGACGGAAACGCCCGAGTCGGTGGAAATCCGCTTCGACGCGAATCTCGCCCATGCGCTGGTTCATTGGAAACTCGTCGACGGTCAGCGCACGGAATACGGCTACGACCACTTCACGCTGATGCGCGCCGACGGCAAATGGCGGATTGCCAATCTGATCTTCTATACGACGCCCGCACCGAAGTCGCCCTGACACCCGTCATTCTGAGCGCAGCGAAGAATCTGGCGGCGCGCTAGATCCTTCGCTGCGCTCAGGATGACCCAATGCTCAGGCGGTCCGCCGCTTACCGCGGCGGCTGAACACGATCAGCGGCAAATCATCCGGCTTGTGCGGCTGCCCCTCCTGCGCCTCGCGCATCCGCGCCGAAGCCACCGCCGCGATCTTCGCCGCCACCACCGCCGCGGAGCCGCCTTTTAGAAAGCCGACGATCTCGTCCATTTTCAAGTTATCCAGCACGCCGTCGCTAGCAACCAGCAGCGCATCGCGCGTTAATACCTTCCGGCCGCTGCCCATTTCGACGTGCATTTCCGCCGAGCCGAGGTAGTTCGACACCAGGTGCCGTTCCTCGTGGTCCAGCGCCTCATGCTCCTCCAGCATGCCTGCCTCCTGCGCGTATCCCACGGGCGAATGGCTGGTGGTCAGCAGTTTCAGCTTCCCGCGGCCGCCCACGAGCAGAATCTGGGCGTCCCCCACGTGGTACGGCCGGGCCTCGCCGTTCTCAAGCTGAACCACCGCCAGCGTCGCGCCGGCGCCGGTCTTCAGCTCCAGAATCTGCCGATTAGCAGCCTCCACGCCGTCCAGGATCGCCGCCCGCAGCCCCGGCCCCTCCGGCCCGGCCGCTGCCGCGATGCTCGCGGTGAGGCATTCCAGAGCAATTCGAGCCGCCTGCTCGCCGCTGGCCATCCCGCCGCAGCCATCCGCTACCACCAGCACCGCCGCGCCGTCGCCAGCGGAAATCACCGCCGCCGCGTCCTCGTTGGCCGTGGTCTTCTCCGGCCGCCGCGAAGAGAACACGGCTGCCGTCCCGCCGGCGACCTCGAACACTTCAGGTTCGAGCATATCGGCATTCAGAAAAGTGCGAAATTCAGTCTCCGTAAGTTGCTGGCAGTTCATGTGATGTGGGGTGAGTTGGTGAGTAAGTGAGTATGTGAGTAAGTGAATAGGTTCTACTCTCGAACCCAAAACGGGCTCACCGATCCCTACTCGCCTTCTCCACCTACTCGCCAGCTCACTTACTCACCCATTCACCTCAAATTCGATGACCTCAGACCCAATCGGCCGAGAATCCACGCTCATTGTCCCCCCAGCCGCTTGCAGCACCAAGGGCAATGGCTCCAGTACCCGGCCACCACGCCCCAGCCGCAATGGCCGCAGGTGTGCTTCGATTCGGGGATCTTCCACTTCCGTCTCGCTTTGCGACGGCACCAGGGGCAGTATCGCATGAACGGCATCAGCACTTTACGACTGCACTTAGAATTCTGACAACGACCCGTGTAACGAACATCCGTAAACTGCCGGTTGGACGATGGCTCGAACCCCGGTCCATAGCACCACGGGCAGTATTCCCAGTCGAGCTTCATCCCGCGATTGCAGCGGGGGCACTGCTGCGGAAAGTCGGTCGTTCCCTCGTGCGCCAGCCGCAGCTTGCCGCACCACGGGCATCCCTGCATCGTCTCCGAAACCGGCCCGCCGCATTGCGTGCAGTTGTGCTTGGTCTCCAGCGCCTTGCCGAACTCCTGCAGGAATTGACGCCGCTGAATGGTTTTCCAGTCGGCGCTGCGGCGGGAACTTTTGGTCGCCCGCTTCGCAGTGGCCCGCGGTCGCCGCGGCGATTTGATCCGACCGAACGCGGCAAGCATCGCCTCGGCGTCGGCGAAGCGCCGCTGGGGGGATAGCTCCATCGACCGCCGCATCAGCTCGATCAGCGCCGGATGCAGCTTCTCGCACAACTGCCGATGACCCGGCGGCGGCCAATCGAACGGATACTCCGGAAGCCGCCCCGAAAACATCCGGTACAGCACCAGCCCCAAAGCAAACACGTCCGACCGGAACGACGGCCGCCCCATCGCCTGCTCCGGCGCCATATAGCCCAGCGTCCCCGCGCCGGAAGCACGCAACGTTCTTTGGGCGACCTTCGCCACGCCGAAGTCGGTCAGCCGCAGCCGATTGCCCTCGAACAGAATAAAGTTATCCGGCTTGATGTCGCAATGAATGATCCGCTCCGAGTGCGCGTACGCCACGCTAGCCAGCATCTGCCGGGCGAAGTCGAGCGCCAAGTCGATCGGCAGCCGCCGACCGATTCGATCCTCCAGGGTCATCAGCCCCAGGGAGTTCACGATCATGAAATGGTTGTCGACGAACTCCGCCGTTTTAAGCGGCAGGATGTTCGGGTGCTCGAGCTGCGCGACCATCCGCACTTCGCGGCGGAAATCTTCCATCGCCGCGCCGGTCACCAGATGCGGATGCGGCACCTTCAGCGCGACCCGCACGCCCTCGATCTCGTCGCGGGCCTGGTAGACGGTCGCGAAGCCGCCTTCACCAAGCTTCTTCTCGATGGTGTACTTGCCGAGCTTCTGCTTCGCCCGCAGCGTCTTGCGAGGTCGCCTTTTGATCGACGCGCCGGCGCTGCGCGTCCCGCCCGGTCGGCTGCGATTCGTCGGCGGCGGCGCCGGCTGATTATCGGGCGACATGTCTTATAATCCCCCTCCCTCGAAGGGAGGGGCTAGGGGAGGGATAAGCGACCGTGACCGCGAAGAAAATCCAAGAACATATTTAACCTCAACTGCAATCTTAGCTTTCCCGTCACCACAGGCTCTGCATCACTCCGTCCTTTCAGTATCCTTGCCCCCCACCAGCCCGACAATGACCGCCCGCCGCAGCCCAAAAAGCCACTCGACGCGCCCAGCCTGATTTAGCGACAATAACGCCCGTGACGTTAGCCCCCGATAACCAGACGATCCCCCGCCTGTTCGCGGCAACGGTCGCCGCTCGGCCGGACGAGCCCGCCCTGGGGGTGATCGAACGCGGCGAACTCCGCTGGCAAACCTGGCGGCAACTGGCTGATAAGGTCGCAGCCTGGGCCGCGGAACTCTCCAACCGCGGCATCCAACTGGGGATGCGCGTCGCCCAGCTCAGCCCCAATTGCGAAGGCTGGATCATCGCCGATCTGGCCATCCAGTCAATCGGCGCCGTTCACGTCCCGCTCCACACGTCGCTGGCGCCTTTGCAAATCGCCGAACAAATCGCCCACTGCGGCGCCAAACTGCTAATCGCCGGTCTCGGAGAGACCGGCCCACGTGGGCAAGTCTCTCCGAGACTTGCTAGCTCGGACGCGACGAGCCCCACCCAAATGCTGAGCCACAGCGACTTCCCCGCTCAACCTGCCCCATCCCTAAACCCACCGATCTACACACCCGCTACCGGCGACCTCGCCACCATCCTCTACACCTCCGGCACCACCGGCCCGCCGCGCGGCGTGATGCTCACGCAACGAAACATCACCGCCAACGCCGTCGCGATGGCCGATGCGCTCGCCACCGAAAACCTAGAAACGCGCCTGCTCATTCTGCCGCTCTCGCACATTTACGCCCGCACCTGCGACCTCTATTGCTGGATTTATCGCGGGTCGCGGCTCGTCATCGCCGAGTCTCGCGAAACGGCACTGCGCGATTGCAAGCGGGCTCAACCTACGGTGATTAACGCCGTGCCCTATTTCTACCAGAAGGTCGCCGACGGGCTGCGAAGCAGCGTGCCTTCCGTCGACGCCGCCAAGCTGCAAGCAGCGTTGGGCGGAGCGGTCAGGGTGCTGTACTGCGGCGGCGCGGCGCTTGCCGCAGAAGTCGAACGCTTCTTCGCCGAGCGCGACCTGCCGATCCTCTGCGGCTACGGACTGACCGAAGCCTCGCCCGTCATCACCGCCTCGACGCCGGCCAACTACTCGCCGGGTTCCGTCGGCCGGCCGCTACCGAACGTCGAAGTCCGGCTCGCCGCCGACGGCGAAGTGCAGGCACGCGGGCCGAGCATCATGCAAGGCTATTGGGAAGACGTCGCGGAAACGGCGCTGGCCGTAGAAGACGGCTGGCTCCACACCGGCGACCTCGGCCAATGGGACGCCAACGGGAACCTACGCATTATCGGCCGCAAGAAGGAAATGCTCGTCTTGGCGACCGGCAAGAAAGTCGCCCCCACCCACATCGAGCAATTGCTCACCGGCTCGCCCTGGATCGAACAGTGCTGCGTGCTGGGCGACGGTCGGAAGTGCCTTGCGGCGCTGATCGTACCCAACGCCGACGCGCTCCTCGCTGAGATCCGCCGCCGGCGCTGGTTCGTCTGGTCCCGTCGCCGAGCCTTACGGCATCCCAAGGTACTCGCCCTTTTCCGCGAGGAAATCGACCGCTGCCTCGTCGACGCGGCCCAGTTCGAACAAGTCGGCGTGTTCACGCTCATCGACCGCGGCTTTTCCATTGAACTCGGCGAACTGACGCCTAAACTCAGCATGTGTCGAGCGGCCATTGAACGGGCTTTCGTCGGCGAGATCGACGCCATGTACGACCACCCGCCGGGGCCGA
>JBGSYU010000753.1:0-7066 GCA_041750715.1 Lacipirellula sp. | reverse complement strand
TTCGCCGGGTCGCCGGAGCGGACTTCTCCGGCGAGCGCGAGCAGCTTTCGATATGCGGGGAGCGACGGATCGAGATTTCGAGCCTGAGCGCGAATCTTGGCGGCGACGAGCTGCTTCCAAAGTTGCTTGGTGAGCGGGCGGCCTACAGCAAGTTGATCGCGCAGACGCCAGACCACTTGAGAATGGTCGGCCAGCGGCAGGATCATCGCCGCCGGCAAATGATCGGGCCCGCACAGCACCACGGCGGCGCCGCACTGGGCGAGCTTGGCGAGGGCGGCGTGGGTGTAGGTCGTCTGCGGATGGTCGACGACGACGAAGCCGAGGTCTTCGCAGGGCGCCTGGCCGACGATTTGGCCGTCGCGCTTGAGCAGAAGCTGCTCATTGCGGAGCGAGAGATGGGCGGGCTCGCGGGAGATTTCCAACGTGCGCTTGATCACCAGCAGCGGCCTTGAGGGCGGAAGGTGCGAGCAACCTTCCGTGGCAAAGCAGCCTGGGCGCGATCCGCGCCGCGCTAGTTTTACTTTAGTTGGGGGGATTTGGCGTTCTAATCGACAGGCGTTCAGTGGGCGATTAGTCGTTGGCCCAGCGGATGCGGCCTAAGGGGTCGACGGTCACCTTTTGAATCTCCAAATTCGACGCCGAGACCGTGATTTCATTATAAGAGCGCCTCGCATCCGTGTGTTCCATGCAGCGTAACTCCTGGCGAGTTGACGGAGCAGTTCTGAATACCAAATGCGCCTGCCGCCCCTTAACTGTTGCCATGACCATTTCGCGACTGGCCAATGACATCACGAACCGAGCATCAGGGCGCCTAGGGTGGGTTCGTTGAATAAGCGCCTCCCCGCGCTTTAGTCGCTTAGCGGCTTCTAACATGGAAATGTAGATGGCTTCTCGCTTCGTCCTCTTCTTGTCGGTGAATTCGAAGATGCACAAATGGTGCGTCGATCCTGGTTTGACTTGTGCTTGGTATTCGCCATTATCTCGTAGCGGCTGAATCGTCTGCTCTAGCTTAACCAGCCGCACCTTCTTGATCGGCACTCCTGATGGCATTGCCAGATTTGCTAATGCGGCTTTCATCTTTTTTGCGTCAGGCTTTTTGCCGCGCCCAAACTGCAATCCATGCTCGCGGAGTCGGTCAACTACAATCTTCTTGATGCCTGGATCGCGTATACGGTCAACCTCGGCGGCAGAAAGGTCGATCACTGGCTTGCGGGACACCCACTCGTTGGGACTCGGGGTCGGGCCATAAAGCGTGTCCTCGTGTAAAGCGCCGCGGACCTTTCGTTCCACGCGGTGGGAGACGTTAATCGCCTTAACATGTTCAACGATGCTTTCTCGAAATTCCTTCCAAGGTTCGGCCAAAATCTCGCCGTGCTTTCGTGCGCCGCCCCTGCGAACGATGTCGGACAGCTTGTGCAACCGGCTGCGATTGGTCAGCGCGACGACAATCGCGTCGATCGCATGATGTCGGTGGTCCGCGCGGTTTTTCTCACCCGGGCGTAAGTCGTTTTTTTCGTGCCAGGCGGGGCTGTCGGGAAGCTCTTCGAGAATGGTGTCGAGCCCCCAATGCCAGCGCAGTTCGGCGGTAAGCTGCCCCTTCAGTCCCAGCACTGCGTGATCTTTGTCGAAGAGCAGTCGCACATACTCGACCGTCGCGCGGGTGATGTAGCCGGTGTCGGTCAATTGGCGGGCAATGAACTTGTCTAGTTCGAGTTCCTTTTGCAAGAAGCGGCGGTACTTTGGATAGGGAAAGCGGCCCTTCTTGAGGAGCGATCCCGCCTGTTGGCACACGCGGGCGTAGTGCTCCGGCGCCGTGGCGGCGAGCCATTCGTAAGGCGAGCGCTGCCCCTTGTCGTGATTGCACATGCGATGGCACACGACCTTGTTCATCTGAGAATCGTCGAGGCAGCGCGAATAGGGGAGGATATGATCGACGTCGACCTCGCCGCCAAAGAGTTGCTGTTGGCTGATTGGCTCGCCGCAGTAGACGCATTCGTGCGATTGTTCTTCCCACATGAGAAATCGCTGGATCGAGTCGCGACGCACGGCCACGCCGATCGCGGCCACGGCATCCGCCGCGGTTTCGCGTTCGGCCTCGCGGTCTCGCATCCGCTTCGACATTTCGCGGCGGCGTTCCGCTCCGACTTGGACGGAGCGGGTCATTTCAATGTGAATTGCGTCTGGCTTGCCGTAGGTGCGGACGATGGCGTTCACCACTTTGTGCAATTCGACGAGGGCGCGCTTCACGACGGGGTTGGGAATATCCCCCAACTTGGCGTCCGCGGGATTCATGCGGGTGAAATCGGGCAGAGTGTCGAAGAGCCGGCGCCGCAATTCGTCGCGGCGGTAGTATCCTGCTGCGTGGATCGCGCTTTCTTCGGGATCGCTGATTGACTGATAAACGAGGCCCCGTTCCAGGGGCGGAACGAGTTTGTCGATCGCCTTGAGCGAGAGGTTCATGTATTTCGGTGGCAAGTCAACTCCTACGGCCGCCGCCGCTTCATCGGTTGTCATGCCATATTTCTCGACCAACTGCGATTCCACAACATCCTCGTCACGCTCCGTATCGATGAGCAGCCGGACGATCGTATCCTTCTCTTCCTCGGGGCGATCATGCCAGTGCTTGCCTATCGCCCTGGCCATTTTCACATCTATGGCGAAGCCCTTGAGAGACGAGCGCTCGCCGCGCTCCAAATTAAACTTCACCGACTCCAAGAAACCAAGCTTGTTGCGAATCTCGTTGAAAGTCGGTTTTTCCTTAGTCGCCAAAAAACTTATCAGTTGCTTTCGCTGTCGTTCGCTCAACCGCGACTCTTCAGTTGTGGCAGTATCGCTGTAGCGGAGGTTGTTGACCTCCTGGAGCACGCGAAAACGTTCTGCGCGGCGATCTGCCTTAGGGCACCTCTTTTGCTTTGGTTCGAACTCGCACAGTCCGACGACAGACTTGGGCCAGAACGTGCGGCGTTGGAAGAACATCAATCCGTGAATGCCAAACGCTGCTAGATCGGTCAACCCGGCTCGCCGAGGATCGTCGCGAGGGATAGACTTGCGGGATTTAATGCTGGTACCAAACTGGCCGGCGCGCAAGGCTTCTGTGAGCAAGTCCGGTTGGTGCGGGGATTGAAACTTCCAAATGGCTTCGAATTCGGCCTCTATTTGTTCGCGAGCCAGATGCCGATTGCGGACGTGATCGTCGGGGGCTCGCTCGCAATGGTTGATTGCCGCGGCCTTCGAGGCCAAGAACGCTCCGATGGTGGGGTGATTGCCTTCGACCCGTTTACGCTCGTTGTCGTTGATTTCGGCAAGCATGCCTTGGACTTCTTTGTCTCCGCGGTCCTTCTTGCGATTCGATAGAAATCCGCGCCGCTGATTCAAGTGCAGCAGGACGCGGCCGATCTCAAACGGCTCCAGGGGGCGCTCTACGGCCTCTTTGCGCAATGGGTACGGGTCGAGCTTGGAGAATTCTTCCTGCGATTTAACGTCGGCGGGCCACAATCCGGCCTCGATCAATGCCGCCGTGAGTTGCCGACGGCGTCGGTTGCGCCGCTGCACTTGCCGCCGCATGCCGCGGGCGACCCGGCGGCTTTCGTTGCGGGATTTTTCCTTGGAGGTGTCGAAGGCATCGACCCCTTCGGGAAACACCCGCACGCCCGCGTCAATGAGTCCGCAGTTTGCAGGATCTTCGGCGTCATCGCGAATGAGCGCCCACCCAATTGAATTGGGGCCGAGGTCCAGCCCTAGCACGACCTGAGGCATGGCAGAAGATTCTCCCGGAAAACGCTTGACTTTACAGATAGCAGAAGAGAAGATGTGGCCAGTGTAACCCAACTCCGTCTGCGAGTCTTTTCGTAACAAGAAGAAAAATTCGCAGGCACTGCTCTACGGAGCAACCGGTCGTCATGGCTTTGCCAGGGCGGCCATTTTTATGCGCGCTCGGCGGGGGGACGGCGGGGGGACCGGCGATGGCATCGCCGGGATTATTTTTGGGCGGCGCGGGCGGCTAGGCCGGCGGCGTAGGCGATGAGGTCGTTGCGGGCGTGGCAGTTTTTTTCGTAGGCGTCCCAGTCGCCGCTCGCCGTGGCGAGTTCCAGCATGGTCGGAGCGTGGGGGGAGAGCTCGCGGTCTGTCTCCACAAGTTCGCCGTAGGCGGCGAGGGCTTCGGCGTGGCGGCCGGTGCGGGTGAGGAGGATGAGATACGTTTCGATGGCGGTGGTGGCATCCGCTGCGCTTGGCGTAGGCGCATCGTTTGGTTGGTCTTCGCGGACCGCTGAAGCGGCGGCGCGCCGGGCGAAATACGCGAGGGCTTCGTCGGCGTTTTGGCCTAGCGTCGCCTGCAAGAGCAAGCGGTGCGTCGCAAACTGATCTTCAAACGGCGGCTCGCCGGGGTACTGCAAATCCTTCGGAAGCCGCGCGCCGTAGTCGGCCAGCTCTAGCGCCTTCGCCACCAGCGAGGGCTCGGTCAGCAGGCGGGCGTACCGCATGGTGCTCGCCAGGTGCGAGACGTCGAGGTGGTAATTGCCGTCGGCGAGGAGCTCGGGATGTCGGTCGATGAGCTGCGTGACGGAAAGTTGAGGCTGGGGACTGGGGGGTGGGGACTGGGGTGACGGCGATTGGCTTTGAAGTCGGGCGAGGTGGCCGCGCAAGTTGCCGTGCAGTTCGCGGTAGACGTGCCGCACGAGCACGGCGGCGCACGATTTAAGATCGGCAAGTCCTAATTGCTGATTAAGCCCGTCGAGCGTAGTGATGGCGTTGCAGGTGCCGTTGCGGCCCAAGAGCCAGGCGTAGCCGCGCTCGGGGTCGACGGCCTCGTACAGGGCCAGCTCGATCAGCTCGTCGGCCCGCTCGTCGTCGATCACCACCTTGGCGAGCCGCTGGCGCAGGGCCAGCTTGTCGCCCGCGGGCCGCAGGTACATCCACGCCTCGCGGAGCCGGCCCGCTTCGAGCAGCAGCTCGCCCACCTCGCGGCAGGCCGCGAGATATCCGGTCTCCAGTTGCGAGCGCAGCGGCTCCTCGACGTCGTCAATCGGCGTGCGCCGATCGAGCGGCAGCCCCAGCCGGAGCCGCTCCTGGATAAGTCGCAGGTCGAACAGCCGGTGAAACTCGCCGGCCTGCACGAGCGACTGGGCGACCGTTTGGAAAAGCGCTTCAGGGTCGTCAGGAAGGGAGGGAAACACGGATACTGGGGGTTAGGAAAATACGGACGGGATTCGGATGGGAAGGACGGGCGAGCCCAGAGCGTAAGACGGGAGTCGGAAGGCTTGAGACGTGAGAACTTGGGAAAATGGAATATCGGTCCGGCCTGGCGCGAGCGGGGAGCCTCGCCCTCCCGCATTAAAATGCCTCAAGACTCAAGCCTACGCTGCGCCTTCAAGATGGCAGATTCGGCGGGCAAAATCGAGGGAAAAAGATTTCTCAATGACGTATTTGAGAAGCGCGAACTCGAGTGCGGCGGTGACTCCATTCACGACTGATGAGTGGTGAGAGACGGGTAGAGCACGAGGGAATGGATTCTCGGCAAGCACTTCACTTAAAGATTCCACTTTCTGTGGCCGCACTTTTTTTGTCCCCGCCAGGCACCTCCACCCGGCGTTGGCCGCTGAGCCGAAAATATAACGAAAAACCATTGCTTAGGTTTTCATTTTCGTTATATTCTTGTTATGGATCATCTTTTGCTAGCGGCAGAAACCCTACAGAAAGCTGAAACGGACCTCCGCGATATCGTCGGCAAGGCGGCAGCCAAAGGCGACTATGCAGGGGTTTTGCAGATCGCCTCATGGGCCAAGGCGGTCCGTGACCTGCTCGAAAAGACATCAACCGGTCGCGACGGTGTTGCCGACTTCGTCATGACCAATGGCCGAGTGGCCGATGTGGCGCACGCCAAGAAAGGTCGAACTTCTCCTAAGAAGAAGACAGAAGAGTATCCGCGCTTTTTCCGCAAGGGTGACGAGCTGGTTCGCGTCGCATGGTCGCGCCGGGCGCAGTCTGAATATCAGCACAAGACATCAGAAGCCGTATTCAAGTCGGTAACGGACACACTATCCCGCCTCGGCAGAAAGGGCAGGATATTTTCCACTGACGAGGTGCTGCCGCTGCGCGATCCGCAGGGCTCCGAGGTCCCGGCCTACCAAGCCTATGTCTGCATTGCGCTATTGAAGATGACCGGACTGATTGAGCAGCACGGTCGGCAAGGCTATTCCATTTCAACTCCTGACGAATTCACCGACGCAGTAAACGCGATCTGGCGCAAGCTCCCCGCCTCAAAATAATCGGAGATCCGATACATGATCGAACCAACGCTTCTGAGTAACTCCGTCGTGCCGGCGGATTTCATCGCCAAAGCGATTAAGGCCACAACCTGCAGCGACATTAAAGGCTTGCTTTCCGAGCTGCCCATCGTCCCCGATGACGACTATGCTTTTATCGAAGAGAATCCGGAAAAAGGCTGGCAGCCCGGCAAGTTCCATTGGGTCCCGGTCGGCCGAGAGCGCGGCAACGCCGGCCGCATCTCTCTTGCAGCCAATCCCTTAAACCCTATCGCCGAGCGTACGGTCAACGGCATGGAAGCAATTATCGAGTTGGCTCGCGCCCGCGAACTTCTGCAAGATCCGAACGCCCCGGCGCCAAGTTCTCCGCGCGACGCCGTGGCGCGATACTTTCAAATCCCGACGCTCGATCAACTTCCGAAGCTCGACAAGTCCGAGACATCCAAAGCCATGCGGGGACGCGCACGCGAACTGGCGCGCAAGTTGCGCGTCCGGGTGCTGTTCGACAAGCCGTCGCGAGAATTCACGGTCGGCATCGAGGACGATGGGATTGGCCAGACACCGGACATGATCCACAAAACGCTCTTATCGCTAGGCTCATCGGACAAGGGAGATAAGTTCTACCTTATAGGCGTATTCGGCCAAGGCGGGTCCTCGGCTTACTCGGGATGCGAATACTCGTACGTCGTTTCCCGCCGCGCAACAGACGTGCTCGGCGGCCGGACAGACGGAGTCGGCTGGACCGTCATCAAACGCATCTATCCCGTAGGCCGTCGTGACAACTATTTCGCATACCTTGCCAG
>JBGSYU010000752.1:0-4393 GCA_041750715.1 Lacipirellula sp. | reverse complement strand
CTGGGTAGATTTGCGAATTGAAATGCTTCCCAGTCGCAAAAGACTCCCGACCCCTTCCGCTTTACGCGCCGATCGCCCGTCGGTAGCAGTGATCGAAGAGCAACTCCCACTCCGCTTGCTGCACGCGCTGGCAGAAGGCTTCGACGGGGCCGCCTTTGCGGACCGTGGCCTGGCAGGCGTCGACCATCGCGTACGGGTCGAACAGGCAGGCCGGCGCGATGCGTTCAGCCAGCGCGCGAGCGGATGCGTCGGCGCCGAGCGCGATGAGGTACGGGCCGAGCTCGTCGAGCACCTGGTGCGAGCGGACGCGGCGGAACCAATACTTGGCGTTGGAGAAGTCGCCCTCGCGGCGGTGCATCACGCCGTGCCAGAAGCTGCCGGAACTGGTTTCAACGCCTTGGCTGATCGTGTGCGACTCATCGAGGAAGTCGTGCAGGAGCCAAACGCCGGCGAGGCAGCAATGCGCCATGTCGAGATCGACGATTTTCGCATAGGCGAACGCCGTGGTGAGGGTCGCTTGCTCCAGCAGGCGCCGCTGGGCCTCATCCGGGCTACCGCCATCGAGCGCTCGACAGCGATCTCCGCTGACCAATGCGGAAAACACTGGCCCGTATCGACTTGGCGCAAACTCCTGCATGCCGACAGCATACCACGCCACGAAGTTACAAGGCGATCACCGTCGGCTTGCCGCACTCGACGACGTCCGGCCGGCCGTGCGCGTTTGTGACCGCGACTTCGCGGACCGCTTGTTGCCGGCCCGAGGCTTATGAGCCACCTGCACGTTGCCGCCGGAGTCTTGCTCAGGCGTCGTTAGCTCGGCCTTGCCCAAGGCCTTGGCCATCGCGTTTAGATTGCCCTTCGGCACGGCGAGCGTCTCGGCGGCGAGCAGCCCTTCGGCGACGCCCTGGTCCACCAACGCCGTGCCTGCCGCGGTCAACTCGTAGGCTCGCTCGCGCTGGCCCGTTTCCCAGTACGATACGCCCATGCTCACCAGCGCGTCGCCGTGGTGTCCGGGGTTGGCGAGCCGGGTGACCGGCGCCGGTTCCATCAGCAGGTCCGCCGCTCGGTCGTACCACTGGCAGGCCATGTCGTGGTCTTGCTGGTGAACCGCATGCACCGCGCCGATTTGGAAGTACAGTCGTCCCAGTGCGTAGCGGGTATCGGGCACGTCGCAGCGCTCCTCGGCAAGCGGTGAAAGCGTCGCGTCGGCCATTTCGCCATAGCGGATCGCCAGGTCGGCTTCACCGCGGCGATGCTGGATTTCAGCGGCGTGGAAGTAAGCCATGCCGAGTTGCCAATTCATAAGGCTGCGAGCGAAGGCGTCGTCGCCGATCGTCGCTTCGTAGTCGGCCGCGGCTTGTTCGGCTTCTTCGATCCACAGTTTCGGATCGACCGGCGGGTGAAGCCGACCGCCGGCGGTGAGCGCCGTTACGGCCACGCGCAGCCGGAGCGAGACGTCGCCGTCGCCGCTTACGATCATTTGCTCGGCCAGGGCCGAAGCGCGGCTGACCCATTGCCCCACGGCTTCATCCTTGCTCTGCCAATCGCCCGCCGCGATTTGCTCCGCGACGGCCAGGTGAGCGCTCAGCAGCACATCGTTCGCCGCGGCGCGAACCGCCGTGTCGTCGCTGGTCGCCAGGGTGTCAGCCAATTCAATCGCCTTGTTGTGCAGCGGCACGGCCCTTTGCTGCACGTCCTTCGATCCCAGCGCCGCCAGCAAGGCCATTTCTTCCAAGGCGGCGGCCCGCACGATGGGCGCCGCCGTCGTCCCCTCGAGCACGACGCGCGTCTCTTCCACGGCCCGATCGTACCTCGCGAGCTGATGCAGGCATTTAGCCCACTGCAATCGGCAGGGGTCGCTGCCGGGGTCTACGTTAACCGCCTTCGCCGCAAGTTGTTCGGCGGCGACGCACGCGCCGGTGGCGAGATGTACTTCGGAAAGCCGGCACATCACTTCGACATTGGTCGGATCGAGATCGAGCGCCATCTTAAGGTCGTCCATGCGATGCGCGTACTCGGTCTGCGAACAGCGCTGGGCCCGTCGTACGAACGATGCGGCGTCTACGGAACGCACCACGATTTCGTAAACGCCTTCGCCCTGCGGCGCGTTGGCGGTCGACGGGCCATCCGTCGCCATGGCGGCGGCGGCATCCGATCGTTGATGGAGCGTGACGCCCCGTTCTGGAAAGGACGTGGACGTCGGGCAGCCGAATTCATCGTTGGCGACCGAGGGGCGGAAGTCCGACAGCCCCAGCTTGGCGATCAGTCTCTTCGGCGCGGCCGGCGCGGCCAATTCAACGCGAATCGACGTTACCACATCGCCCGAAAAACCGACGGCCACGGTCGGAAAGTTTTCAAGCTGGTAAGTGAGCGTATCGCCGCCCACTTCCGGCTCGATCGGGTTGCTCCATTTGCCGAGCACATCGGCGCGCATGGTCACGCCGGGCGTGACGCCGTTGAAGCTCGCGGCGTGATGGAGCGCGCTGGGCGCAGCGTCGGTAGCGACTTGCAATTCATGCGTTTCGAGGCCTTCGCTTTCTGCCTCAATGCACACGTCATCGGCGGTCGGCGCCTCGGGCGTGCCGGAGGCGACGGGCGTGACGCCCAGTTGCTCGCCTGCCGGCGGATCGGCGAGCGTCGGCACCAGCGCCTGCTCCAGCCGCTGGGCGGAAGTCTCCGCAAGATCGGGTTCGTACTCGGAGATGTTGGCGATGGGCTCCAGATCTTTGCCGTGCCGATCGGTGACGGTCGCAACGCCGGAATTTCCGAAGGGCGCTTTGCCGCTTTCGACGACGATCGACTTTTCTTCGGTTCGAGTCGAACATCCATCGTCAGAAGCCGCCGTCTCGGGCGCCGCCGGCTTAGCGAAAACCTCGCCAGCGTCGAAGGACGTGAAGAGCAGTCCGCCCACGAGTCCGGTCGCCAGCGCTCGCGCATAGCGCGAGCCGGCGCCCTTGAGAATCCCCCCTGACATCGCTTCGTCCTCCTGCGCGTTCTAGCGCTGGGTGTCCTTACCCGAGCGGGCTCAAGATCGTGACATCTTGATGATGGGTTGCAGTCGAAGCGGCACAACGGACCGCCCCTAGGGCGGCACTGGCGCGTCCAATCTCGCGCGGAGCCGCCACTCCTTTAGTCCGTTATCGGCGCAGCCTGCTGCGCGCATTGCATAATTTGGACCGATTGATCTCGGAAAACCGTATTCGTAAAGTCTGCGATGGCACTGCTGGCACGTAGCAGGCACATTCCATGTGCCGCAGCCGGCCTCAACCAGATAACGGCAACGGCTTAACTACAACCAGGTTTTCGAGGTGCACCGCGGCCGCCTCAGCATCCGCACGATTGATCGCCTGCAACGCCGACTCAAGGAGCGTCGTCTGCCTAGACGTGAACGGCATGGCTTCACCAATCTGAGGCGGCGCTGAGACGAGCCTATGGGCAATCGCTGCGAGCAATGCGTCAATTCCAGTGCCCGCCAGCGCGGATACTGCGACCACCGACGCATCGCTCGCGAGCGGCGGAGCCTTTTGGAACAAATCGCATTTGTTGAGCACGACCAGCGGCGGCGCTGCGTTGGCGGGATGCCCGCCGGCGTCTTCGAGCTCCCGCAGTGCGAAGGCACGCAGATTGCAATCGTGGGCAGTCGCCGAGGCGTCGAACACCCACAGCACCAGGTCGGCTTGGCTCAATTGTCGCCGCGCGCGGGCGACCCCTTCGGCCTCCAGCGGGTCGACCGCATCGCGGATGCCGGCCGCGTCGGTTAGGCGCACCGGCCAGCCGTCGATGGCGGTCTCCGCGGAAAGCACGTCGCGGGTGGTGCCGGGCTGGTCGAACACGATCGCGCGTTGGTAGCCGACCAGCGCGTTGAGGAGGCTGCTCTTGCCCACGTTGGGACGGCCGGCGATGGCGACTTGCCAGGGGTGGGTGAGGCGTTGGCCTAGTCGCGAAGATGCAAGCAGTTTGGTAAGTCGATCGTGGGCCTCGGAGAATTTGCGTTGACGAAGTTCTTCTCGGGCGGCGGTGACTTCGCGAGTGAGTGCGCCGCCCAATTGATCGAGCAGGATGGTCGCGGTTCGCCGGGTGGTTGCCGCGGCGAGCGAAAGCTTCGCTTCATGAACGACTTCATTTTCCGATGCGTTATGGACCCAGCATTTCCAGGGCTCAACTTCGCAACCTGCTGCGGCGAGCGTACTGACGATTCGCGCTGCGGCCGCCGCGCCGCCGTGGCAGTGAATTTCCAGAGAATCGCCGGCGCCTCGCACCAGCAGCACTTCTTCGCGATGTTCGCCGCTGGTCCAAAGGCCAAAGACGATGCGGTCGAGTTCTTGCCGTGCGAACGGGCGGCCATTAACGGCTTGAAAATTGGCGTCGACGGCCGCGACCGCGACCTGCCCGG
>JBGSYU010000751.1:0-2540 GCA_041750715.1 Lacipirellula sp. | reverse complement strand
GCATCGGACGCGCCGGCCGTCGCGGCCGCTCGCTGGAGCTCCTCGAAGCGGTGGATGAGGGCGTCGCGCTCGGTGCGGACGGCGACCAACTCCGGCGACTCGGTCTGACTGGACTCGGGTCGACTGGCCAGCTCCTGGCGGAGGACGCCGTTTTCTCGCTTGAGCTTCTGCACGTCGGCGAGCGCGAGGTCAAATTTCTGTTGAACGTCGTCGCGTTCGGTTCGGGGGCATGTCGACGCGCGAACTTCGGCAATCTCATCCTGCAACTGACTTATCGCCACGTTTAGTTCGTTGCGCTGCTGGTGCAGCGCGGCCGCCTCCGTCTCGGCGTCGCTTAGGCGCCGTAGCAGCCCCGCTTGTTTCGCCTCGCTCGCGGCAGTTTCTTCGGCAGCGGCGCGTCGCTCGTTTTGGAGCGTGGATTTAAGGGCTGCTAGCTCGGCGTCGGCGGTGCGACGCTGCTCGTCGAGCGAGGAAGCCCGTTCTAGTTCGAGTTGCTCGGCCCGGTGGTTCAGCGCGTCGTATTCGGCGTTCAGCAAATCGATATCGCGGGCCAGACCGGTCACCTGCATTTCGGCGGAGGCCTGTGCGGCTCGGGCCGAGTCTAGCTCGATTTGCAACGCGGCCGTTTGTTCGCAAGACTTGGCTTGAAGTTCGGCGATCGCCTGGCGAGCGGCGGCGACTTGCTCGGCGAACTTGTCGTGCCGGACGCGGTCTTCCTCGCGCTGGTGATCGGCGGCCCGAACCTGCTCGCGGAGGCGGCCGAGTTCCGCTTGGCCGTCGGCCAATTGATGCGCGGCGTCTTGGCACGCGGCACAGGGCAGGTCTTGAATCGCGTCGAGCTGGCGGCGAGCGGCGGCGAGCTGCTCGACGAACTTTTCGTGCTTCGCGCGGTCCTCTGCGAGTTGCGTGCGCAGGGCGGCGACTTCCTCGTCGTGAACTTGCTCGGCGTGACGTTGGAGGCTCACCGAAGCCGTATCGAATTCTTCGGTCAGTTGGCGAACTCGAAGGCTCAGCTCCGACTCGATCTGCGCGAGGCGTTGGCTGCGATCGTCGAGCCCTTGGGAGGCGCGCTGGCGCAACACGCGCAGCTTCTCGGCTGCGACCTGCGCTCGATCGCCGGAAAAACCGGGCCGCGATTTCGTTTCTTCCATGACGACGCCTAGCTAACTGCGCTCTTCGACGGATGTATGTCTGTGCCGTCGCGGCGGCGGCTTCACTAGCGCGAAGTCCGGGGGCCGCGAAGAAGGTTTTTCCAAGGGTATATAGGCCGCGGGAGGGGTCGAGTCAAAGCGGCGAGGACACGTCGTGCGGGTAGCGCGGCCGGCGCCGATGGAATCGGTTATTTAGCCCCCGGTCAGTGACCGGGGGCTAAGTGGCGGCGGGCGGGTTCACGACGTTCTCCGGCGTCTTGCCGCGGAGGACGGCGGCAACCTGACGGCCTACGCGCCTTCGTAGCTCGTCGGTCGACTGGCTGGAGTAAAACGCCACGTGAGGGGTCACGATCACGCGCGGGTCGTTATAGGGCGGCTGCGAAAGGTCCGGCGGCTCGCGGTCTTGGACGTCGAGCGCGGCGCCGGCGATGCGGTTGTCGGCGAGCGCCTCGGCGAGCGCGGCGTGGTCGACCAGGCCGCCGCGAGACGTGTTGATTAGGTAGGCGGTGGGCTTCATTTTTTGCAGGGTTTTACGATTGATGAGATGGCGGGTCTCCTCGGTAAGGGGGGCCTGGAGGGAGACGTAATCGCTCGCCGCGAGTAGCTTGTCGAGAGGCAACCACTCGACGCCCGCCGGCATCTGCCGGGAACGGTTCGTGCCGACGACGCGCATACCGACGGCAGCGGCGCGGCTGGCGAGGATTTTGCCGATTTGGCCCAGGCCGATGATGCCGAGCGTATTGCCGCTGATCCTCTCTGCGGGCAAGCCGGCGACGAGGTCGTACTGGCCGTTCTTCGTGGCGAGGTGGTATCCAGCGATGTTGCGGCCCAGTGCGAAGATGAGGGCGAGCGTGTGCTCGGCGACTTCGTTCACGCAGTAATCGGGGACGTTGGTGACGACGATGCCGCGCTGGCTGGCATGAGCCACGTCGATGTTGTCGAGCCCGATGCCAGTGCGGGCGATATGGCGGCAGCGGTCGGCGGCGTCGATCACCTTGGCGGTGACCTGAGCCCAGCAGGTAAGGATGGCGTCGACACCGGGCGCTAAGCCGACGAGCGTGGCTTCTTTGTTGTCGGGCGAGACGATCATTTCGCAATCGACTTCGGCGAGCAGCGCCCGTTCGAGGTCGATGTTCGCCCAGGGGTAGTCGGTGTAGAGAGCGCGGTAGGTCGACATAGGAAGGTGGGCAGTAGGCAGTAAATAGCGGCGCGGTTTATCAACTTACATAAGAGCGAGCCGGGCCGTCCTCGGCCCCGGCGGGTGGTCGTACATGGCGTCGATCTCGCCGACGAAAGCCCGTTCAATGGCCGCTCGACACATGCTGAGTTTAGGCGTCAGTTCGCCGAGTTCAATGGAAAAGCCGCGGTCGATGAGCGTGAACACGCCGA
>JBGSYU010000750.1:0-2580 GCA_041750715.1 Lacipirellula sp. | reverse complement strand
CTTCGTCAAGGCGTTCTTCGGTTCCTTAAGCACGCGAATCAGCGAATCGGCCTCGAGCGGACGCAGGGCGCTAATCACCGGCAGCCGGCCGATCAGCTCGGGAATCAATCCGTACTCGATCAGATCGTCGGAACACACCTGCGCGAGCAAGTCGCCCACGCTCAGTTCCGACGCGTTGTCGCTCGATTGGCCGAAGCCGATCGAACGCTTGCCGAGCCGCTTGCTGATGATATCCTGCACGCCGTCGAACGTGCCGCCGCAAATAAACAGGATGTTCGTGGTGTCAATTTGGATGTACTGTTGCTCGGGGTGCTTCCGGCCGCCCTGCGGGGGCACGTTGGCCGTCGTGCCTTCGAGCATCTTTAGTAGAGCCTGCTGCACGCCCTCGCCCGATACGTCGCGGGTGATCGATACGTTGTTGCTCGTCTTGCCAATCTTGTCGATCTCGTCGATGTACAGCACGCCGCGCTGCGCGGCCTCGATGTCAAAATCGGCGGCGTGCAACAGCTTCAACAGCAGATTCTCAACGTCCTCGCCAACATAGCCGGCCTCGGTCAGCGTCGTCGCATCGCCGATGGCGAACGGCACGTTCAGGCTGCGGGCCAGCGTTTTGGCGAGCAGCGTCTTTCCGCATCCCGTGGGGCCCACCAGCAGGATATTCGACTTGTCGATGTCGACTTCCGATTCCTCTTCCGCCGCCATCAGCCGCTTGTAGTGGCTGTGTACGGCGACGGCCAACACGCGTTTGGCCGCGTCTTGCCCGATGACGTAGTTCTCCAATTCCGCGACGATCTCCCGCGGGCTGGGAATCTGCGTGAACAGTTGCTTCGAGCTGCCGCGACGTTTGCGCTCCTGGTCGAGAATCGACTGGCAGAGCTCGATGCATTCGCCGCAGATGTAAACGTCGCCCGGTCCTTCGACCAAGGGGCCTACGTCTCGATAGCTCTTGCGACAAAACGAACAGAAGGCGTTCTTTTTCGAGGCGCCGGTCCGTCGTCCGCCGGTGAGGTCCCTGCTAGAGGGCATGCAAGTCTCCTTCTCTGCAATGTGAGCCGCTCGAGGGGCATCGCCGTCCCTCAGGCCGCCGCGATTCTTCCGAGGTTGTCGCTCGATGGGGAGTCTTCGCAAAGCGGCTCGACTAGAAAAGTCCGTGCAGAAAAGTTCTGTCACGACCCCCCGTAGCCTCGTCGCTCCGTCTGATCATGCCTCGCGGGTCGTCCTTGGCCGCACTGGCTCGAGCCCTACATGCTGTTGAACTACGCAACCCTGGCGTGAGTCGTTCATCGACCCTTCGCAAGTGCCGCGCTTACCTTCAGCTATCACCGCCGAACAACCGCGATAGGCGTCGTCGGCGGCTTACGATCACTTTCGTGCTTAACCCGCGTTGCTGTTATCATTTAACTCAGTTTTGAGTTCGCTCGCTAGCTTCGCCTTTATAGTTCGGAATTCCTCGTCGCTAAGCCCACCCCGGTCATAGAGATCGCGGAAATTTGACATCATCTGGTGACGGTCGAGCTTGTCCTCCACGGCGCGACCCCGATACCTTCGCGCGACAGCGAGAACAATGGCCGTTAATGCGAAAATGGCCGCCAGCAGCATCGCGGCCCGCGTCAGGCTTTCGTACACGCCAGTCATGCTCGCCGCCGCCTCGCCGGGTCGCCCCAACCCGTACATTCGTCGCCCCTCGCCCGCCAAGATATTATGCCCGCGGTGCTGGCATGAGTCCAGCTTGGTGCGCGGGCCGGACCCGGAGCGGCAAAGGTCAAGCACTGCTGGCAACCGGTCCGATAAACACCCATGGGACCGGCTGCGCCGAGGGTGCGCCGACGTTTTCCCCTGCCCTGCCCTTCCAGCGAACCGCCCGCCCCATGCGACGCCCAGCGAGCCGGTCGCGAGCGACCCCGGCGCCCCCACCGAAAGCGGCGCTCCTAGTCGCCTTCATCGTCGCCGCATGGGCCGCCAGCGCCGCTGCCATCGAACCGGTGTACTGGCGGCAACGCGTCTTTTACATCCCCTACCAAGCCGCCGCCCAATTCACCTCGCAAATCGAAAAAGTGCAGCTCCTCGTCGCCCGCGACGGCATCGGCGAGTGGGCCGTTCTCCAAGAGGCCGAGCCGCAGGTCCGGGGCTTCAGCTACCATGCTCCCGTCGACGGCGAATACTCGTTCGCGCTGCGTACCGTCGATCGCAAGGGAAATATCTCGCCCACGATCATCGCGCAACCGCAATTGCGCGTCGTCGTCGACACCACGCCGCCCACGCTACAGGTGAGCGCCGCGCCCGATGCTACGGGCCGCGTCATGTTGCAGTACGAAGCCCGAGACATTCAGCTCAAGCCAGAAACGCTGCGACTCGAGGCGCAAACCGGCGGCGGCGCCTGGGAACGAATCGCCACGGGGCCGCCCGACGTGAGCCAACCCGACCGCGTGCGCGGCCAAATCGCCTGGAAGCCGCCGACGGCGTCGGGCGCCGTCCGCTTTCGTGCGATGATCGACGACCGCGCCGGCAATCAGTTTACATCCACCGCCGAAACGTCGATGGTCGGCCGCGTGCCGACGCTGGCCGACGCCGGACCTTCGC
>JBGSYU010000749.1:0-5741 GCA_041750715.1 Lacipirellula sp. | reverse complement strand
GCCGTGACCGCGTCGCGGCCGCCGGCGGCGAGATGCTCGGCGCCGTATTTCAGTTTCTCGGCGAGCTCGTCGCGCAGGATGATCGTATGGCGCCGGCGGCCCCGAAAGTCGTCGCCGACCTGCGCGAGCGCCTCGCCGGATGCGTCGATGAAGACGCCGCGGGCCGCCAGCGACTCACGCTTACGCTGCCCAACCGCGACGCCCTGGACAACTTAGCGGCGACGCTGGCTCGCCTTCTGGCAACCCCGCCCGCCTAATGCGAAGGCGTGCCGTGAATAGCAGGAGCGGAGGGCACGGGGCTCGAACCCGCAACCCCTTTCGGGGCGCCTGAATTCCAATCGGACGCCCGATTTTCATAACTAGCGAATCTGCTAGGATTCGCGGCGAGAGTGAATGGCCGTACCGTGTAAAAAGTCGTCGCCCATCGAGAGCCTGGAGCAGCCGATGGTTATCGCCGTAGGAAGGCGCGCATGATTGTCATCGACGAGGGAACGAAACTGCCGGTCTGGACTCTTGCAGTCCTATATCTTGGCGGGCGCGCAGCGCCGCGTGCGGCCCGATCAAGCTTCGTCCACGATCTCAGAAATCAGGCGGCGACCCGCTCGTAGTGCCGCAGTACGCCGCCGAGGCGTTCGCGGCAGACAACTTGCTCGTCCTCGGTGAGCGGCTCATGGTCCTCGGCCCAAGCGCCGCTGAGCGGCCGATTGGCCAGCGATTGATGCGGACGCAGCGATTTGTAAAACTCGGCGTAACACGATACGAGGTGGTCGAAATGTTTCTGGCGGAAGATGATGAAGTGATGGAGGCACTCGACTTGGATCGACTTGATCCACCGCTCGGTGAAAGCATTTTAATTCGGGGCCTGCGGAGCGGTCGGTTCGACGCTGACGCCGGCTTGCTCGAAAACGGCATTGAAACGGGGAATGTACATCCCGTCCAGATCGCGGACGAGGTATTTCAGCGGCAAGCCAGCATCGCAGCGCCTTAGGGCCAGCGCGTCGACGTACTCGGGATGCCAGACGTACTGGTTCAGCGGATCGGCGTCTTCGGTTCCGCCGGTCTCCTTGCGTTCTTCCAGCGCCTGTCAAGCTTCGTTGTAGTAATAGTGAATCCAGTGATCCAGCGCTCCGGATGTCCACCATCACCAGGCCGACGTCGTCCGTGTCGCAAAGCCGCTTGAGGGCTGCTCTGAATTCGGGACTGGCAAGGACGGCCTGTTCGCACTCGACCTGTTTGTCGATGGTCATCGTGGGCTGAGCGCCCGGCATGTGCTTCCAGGAGAGGACCTCCGCGTTAGTGATCGAGATTTCGGCTTCGAAGCAGCTATTCGTGCCGTTGTCGAAAAGAACCGCCAAGGCCTCACGCGGAATGGATGGCTGCGACGCAAACGAATGAACCAACTCCTTGGGCGGCTCTTTCAGACTGACCGAGACAAACCGCGTCGTGGGTGTAACCTTTCCGAAAGAACGCAGCAGTTCCACCGCATGTCGGACTTCGTCGGCATTAAGTGCCTCCAAAGGATGGCGAAGGGTTTCAGACATGCCTTGTTTCCTTGTCGTGAATGGAGGCCAAGTTCAACGTTGATCCAGGGCGTAATCGGCGTCGGAGACGCCATCCACACTGACTACAGTCGCCTAATGATGTTGTAGATGGCGTCAAGATATGCGTTAGCATCATCGAGCGGCATGACCAATGGCGGGGCGATGCGGATGACATCGCCGTTCAAAGGGCCGAGTAGGTGAATCGCGCGACCATTCGAGTCGCCGAGATAGCAAGCTCGCACGATGTCGCAAGCGATTTCATCGGACGATCGCCCGTTAATCGCAGCGCATTGGACGCCCCACACCGTGCCCTCGCCGCGAATGGCCCTCACCGCCGGCAGTTCCGTCAGGCGAAGCAGTCCGGTTTCGAGAACTTCCGCGAGCTTTGCGGCGTGTTCCAGCACGCCATGCTGCTCGAACTCGTCGAGCGTTGCGAGCACCGCGGCGGAGCCTAGTGGGTGACCGCTCCAGGTATCAGAGGCGTCGCCGTAGTTTAGCTTGTCGAACAACTCGGCGCGGCCGGCGACGGCGTCGACGGGAATGCCGTTGCCCAACCCTTTACCCAAGACCACCAAGTCTGGTTCCACGCCGTAATGCGTGAAGGCGTACATCGAGCCCGTGCGGCCAAAATTGCTCTGCACCTCGTCCAGAATGAATATGATGTCGTGCTGCCGGCAAAACTCTTCGAGCAGTTGGAGGTACTCGCGCTGGGGATGGAACGAGCCGCCGCCGCCGAGATAAGGCTCAGTCACGAGGCAACAGATCTGGTCGCCAAGCTCGTCGGCGATGCGGTTCAGCTCCGTCCGAAAGGGCGCCAAGTCCAGCGGCTGCCGCCGCAGTTCGATGGAGTAGCATTCTTCACGGGGGAAACTGATAAACCTTACCCGCTCGTCGCGGTCGGGGTCTTGTTCGCTGCCGCTGACGGCGCCGGCTAGGCCCTTCTTACCGTGAAAGCCGCCGCGGGTGGCCAAAATGGTTTCCCGCTGCGGATCCTGAGCAAGGGCCGTGCGAACGGCCTTGATGACGCCCTCGCTGCCGCTGGCCGACCATAGGATCCGCTCCATCCGTGCGCCGCCCGGTTGCGACCGTAAGCTTGCCAGAAGCCGTTCGCTGGCCGCGATCTCTAGCGGCGTTACGGCGTTGTACGTCGTCAACGGAACGGAAGGTGTTATGCGGCGCCGCGGCTCGTCTGAATTCGTGCATCCCAGATACTCCATGACGCCACGCCACCATCGCGGCGGATTGTGTCCGAGGTTGGCTACGAGGACGCCGGAAGTGAAGTCGGCGAGCTTACGACCCTCTGGCGTGTAATGGTAACAGCCTTCGCTGCGAGCTATCACCGCCAGGCTCGGCGTGTAGGTCCGCTGGGCGCGGGGTTCGACGCGGGCTAACGACGCGCGGGCGGCATTGGATTGCGCTTCGCCTTGATGCTTGATCGTCGCGACGATCTCGGCTCGCAAGCTTTGCGAAATAGTTGCCGCCGGTGCGAAGTCGTCAGCGGAAGGGACTTTGCACGACAAGGCGGCAACTGAGCCTGCCAGCTTGTCGCCGACGAGATCTCCTTCGCGTCCAGGAACGCTTCTTTCATCTCGTGACTGCGCCGTTGTTATCATGAAAATGACCTGCTCGTGATTGATGCACGTCTTCAAACTCCAGACGTGGTATTAGCTCCGACTGTTCTTCATGCATTTGCTCAGAGCACCGCCTGATGCCAATTCGAACTGAATTCGGAGCGATGCCGGCGTACGTGCTGGCGGTTAGACCTACCTGCGAGAGCCAGCGTCGCCGCCGCGATGGTCGCCAAGAGGGGCGCGCTCGGTTCGGGAACGGCAGCCAAGGCGATAGTTGAGGGCACGCTGCTGTTGAGACCCACCTGTTGCTGCCAGACGAGATAATCGGCCCCGTCGACGTCGCGGTCGCCGTCGGCGTCACCTTGGGTGTGACCGGACAGCGCTTGTCGTCCAAAATTAGCTCTCCAGTTGGCGAGATCGAGGCCGTTCACGTGGCCGTCTTCATTGAAATCGCCCGGCAGCGGTGGCGGAGTCACCGCCTCGTAAACTCGCACGTAGTCGACCTGCATGTTCGTTACGCTCGACGCGAAGGAGCCATAGCCGCCGGCGGGAACGAACCCGCCGAACCCGCCGTTATTGACTTCAGAACTGAGAATCATGTATTCGGATCGCTCCGAGACGGCTTGGGTCACTGTCCAGAGCAGTGCATCGTCGAAATAATACTCGTACCCGCTCGGGGACCATTTTAATCCGTACGTGTGCCAGGTGTCATTTCCCAGGCCCGGCTGGGGAGCATGAAGACTTCCGACCGACTGATGCGCCGCGGCGTAACCGTCCCAGTGCAAGGCGCTGACGTACCGATTGCGGATATCGGAGCCGTTGGCGCCGCCGCTAACGCCGTTGACGGCGCGATGTTCGACGACGTCGATTTCCGTGCCAGCTTGCGCGGGATTGCCGATGGGATTGCCATAGGTAGGCGATTGCAGCCAAAAGGCGGACCATTGGCCTGCCGTGCTGTGAAACTTCATGCGCGCTTCGAAGTAGCCGTAGGTCTGCTGGAACTTTCCCTGACTGCCGATCATGCCGGTGTAATTCGTGCCGCCTTCTGTGTAGGTCGTGATCGTGAGCAGCCCGCCCCCCACCGAAACGGCATCGCCCGTATTGACGGCACTGTTACGCTGGCCGGGATAACGGTTGGCCCATTTGGAGCCGTCGAGCGACGATCCGGAAAAATCATCGTTAAAGGTGAGATTCCACGCGGCGGGGTTGTCGGTTACGACAGAGCCTCGTACCGCTCCGCCGAAGCCCGAGTTTAACGTCACCAGAAGGCAAACTACGTTTAAGCGCCGTGGATGACCGGCGAATCTCATGCGAACCTCCCTCCAGTTTGAACGCGACGCCGGCCGTGCCATGGCGTCATCGAGCTTCGGTCAATGATTCAATTGATTGCTTGTTTTTGCGCGACAAATGATGTCGTTAAATAATTCTTCGCAGCGTACAGGAGAACTGTAGAACCGGATTCATTGAGTAGCCGTACGCGGAGGTCGGCGGCCGAAGTAGCCGCCACTGACGGCGAACGCCGCTGCCATGGCGGCCAACAGTTGCGAGCTCGGTTCGGGAACGGTCGCCGATGCGACAGTTGAGGGCACGCTGCTGTTGAGACCCACCTGTTGCTGCCAGACGAGAAAGTCGGCGCCGTCGACGTCGCGGTCGCCGTCGGCGTCACCTTGGGTGTGACCGGACAGCGTTTGTCGTCCAAAATTAGCTCTCCAGTTGGCGAGATCGAGGCCGTCCACGCGGCCATCCTCATTGAAGTCGCCCGGCAGCGGGTTCGGCGTCACCACCAGCACGGAGATCGTGGCGGGCTGCAACGTGAAAACGTAGTTGGCGAGGTCGACGCCGGGAAGCAACGTCGTCACCCAATCGATGTCGTTCGTGGGCCCGCCGGTCATCAAGCTGGAAAGATTCGTCGAAAAGAGCGAGGTCGGCCCGCTCAGCGCTTTGAGCGTCATCAGCTTCGCTGTATAGCCTCGCGAAGGCAGGTCGGTGATGGACAAGTTATGCGTTGCGGAGGCGCTATCTGAAAAATTCAGACCCCAGACGGCGATTTCTCCCATTTCGCTGTCGCGCGTCGCATAGACTCGCGTGAGTCCCGACGTAGTCACAGACAAGAGCGTATCGCCCAAGTGATCGCGCAGGCCCTCATAGGCCTTGAATACCGGATACTCGGTCCCATCAAACCGGTGCGCGGGATACACCCAGTAGTGCCCCGCGCGAACCCCGAGCCGTGCGAAGCTGAACACCTCTTCGACCGTCCCCAGTGCGTGGGCCATACGCGCTTCCTGCACTTGGTCGTTAGTATCCCAGTTGTTGGCGTTGATCTCGCTGGCCATCAGCTCGATGTCGTCGGGATTGCGCCCGTTGGCGACCATCAAATTCCGCAGGTTATCAACGTATGACTGGTGATGGTCAAACAGGAGGTTCAGGCGATTGGCCATGCCGGACCCCGTCGTCTGGAATTTCAGATTCTGGTAATAGGGGTGGTAGCTGATGAAATCGACGGGAAGCGCTGGATCGGCCAGGATGCGGTTGATCAGATTATTCTCGAGCCCCGGGATTCCCAGGAAAACCGGACCCACCTTAATCGTCGAATCTTGGGCCCGCATAGCGGCGGCGATCGCAGCGTATC
>JBGSYU010000748.1:0-4847 GCA_041750715.1 Lacipirellula sp. | reverse complement strand
ACCCCAGAGGTATTCGTCGACGACCCGTCGATCGCGTGCTTTCCCGTCGCGAGCACTGAGCAACGCGACCACGTCGTCGACGTCCGCAGGCCCTACATGGCGAATCGTTACGGTGGAGGTGGCGTCAGTCGTCATTGCGTCGCGAAGGCGCCTCTAACCGCGTCCGGCGGCAATTGCGTCGGCCAGGGCCTCGATGGACGTCAGCTTGGGGATTTGATGGGGATCGAACGAGACGCCGAATTGCTGTTCGACGGCGAGGATCAGATTGAGATGCCCGATGGAATCCCAAGCCGGAGTCGTCTCAGGCGACGTGGCGTCGCTGACGCTTTGTGCATCCAACGCAAAAACGTCGGCTACCGTGCGGCGGACTTGTTCGTGAAGTTCTTCGCTCATTCAAAGGGGTTCCCGCGAACGTCAATCATGGTTGAGGTTCAACAAACTGGCATTCTATCCACTGGGGCGGATGGAGATCCGCGGACGCAAGGTCCAATTCCCAAAGTGACTGTCCATCTGTCTCTTCGACAAGTCTAAATCCGTGATCGGCGTAAACCTGCTGCGCCGGCAGGTTCTTGGCAGTCGGGATGAATCGACCGATCAGGCTCGCCACGTTGCGCTTCCGAGCGTGTTCTGCGAGCACGCCCAGCATCGCCTGCTCGACGGTGCGACCGATGACGCGACAGCTCATCAAGAACGTGTCGATCTCCCACGCTTCGCCCTGCTCGCGCACGATCATCACGCCGACGATGCCGTTGTCGCCGAAGCGATCCTGAATTCTTACCCAATACACGCGAGCCTGCGGATCGTCGATGAACTGCTGAATTTCCGGCTCGCCGTACCGCCGGGTGGTGGCGTTCATCTGGTTGGTCTTCAGCGTCAGTTGCGAAATGCGCGGTCGCGTCGACGCATCGGCCAGCCCGAATTCCGCGGTCATTTCCAGCGAGCGGTAGTAATCTTCGACCGTGGCCGCCGAAGTGGCGAGATTGCCGCGTTGTTTTTGCTCGACGAAAAGTCGCGTACGACGGCGATCTTCGGCGGAGAGCTCCAGTCGCTCAAACAGCGGGCAGCGTCGCAGGGCCTCGGCGTGGCCCAGCGGACGATCCGCGTCAATGTCGATGACCGTCGCCTCGGGAAGCATTTCGCGAACGAATTCGCGCTCGACCGGGTTGTCGTCGATCAGCACGAGCGAATCGACGCCGATGTTTAGCTCCGCGGCGATCGCGCGCAGGTTTTGGACCTTGTCCTGCCAATTGATCTGCATGGCCGCGAAGGAATCTCGCCGCAGGAGCATTCCGGGGTGCTCGTCGATCGCTTCTAGGGCGTCGGCCGCGTTGTTCTTGCTGCATACGGCCAACAGCACGCCGCGGCGGGACATATCGAGCATCGCGCGCTGCAGCTCTCGGTAGGCAACGCCGGGGTAATCGTCGCCGAGCTCGATGCCTTGCAACCCGTCTTCGCCGATGACCCCGCCCCACAGGGTGTTGTCGAGATCGCAGACGAGGCACTTCGCCTGTCGACCGCAGATCGGCAGGATAAATCGCATCCATTCGTCAACCAAATGAGGCAGGCAATCGACGGCGATGGGCAGCCGTGCGGTATGCCATTTGGAGGCGTCGAACCAGTGGCGGCGGCCATGGCGCGCGATCAAGGCGTCGTAGTCGAGCACATAGACGCCGGGCGTGTTGCGACAAATCGCGACGAGTCCGGCGTTGATGTTCTCGATGGTCCGCGCCTGCCCGGCGGCGCACTGCGCGTCGTACACGCCCGCAGCGGGGAAGGCTGGTTTTTCTAGTGCATGAATGATGAGTCGCGACGTGCAGCGCGAGCGAAACGTTTCGATCCAGGTTTGAAAATCCCGCACGACGCGCTCCGCCGCATCGGCCAACGCGGGTTCGTCCGCGTCCGCCGCCCCCGACCACAACGAGGGCGCTACGTCGCGCGTTTGCACGGCGAGGATGACGACGTCGGCCGGCTGGCGGTAGACGAGGCCGTAGGGGTCGAGCAATTCCTGCGGATAGGCGTTGAAGTCCCCAAGGCTCACCGTCGCGTCGACGGCCCAGCAGGCGGCGCTGGCGCGGAGCATGGAAACTAGCGGTTCCACCGTGAACGAGCGAAGGATGCGAATGCTGCACGGGACGGACTGAGGGGCTCCGGGGACTTTCACCATTCGGTCGATGACGAACGGCGCCGTGAGAAGCGAGGGACTTGAACTCCAGAGCTGCTTGATCATCGACAGGGCGCGCCCCGACTGGCCAGCCGCAATGGCGGCGTCGATCTGCGCGCGGACATTCGCCGGTTGGCTCATCGCGCAGCCTCGCGATTGGTCGACTCAGCGGCTTCGACCAGTTCGATGAGCTGTCGATTGGGCGTGTAGAGCCAAGCGATAGGTCGCCCGTCGTAGGCGACTGCCGGCGTCGGTCCGCTGATGAGCAAACAGCGCTGACCGCGGAGATGGGCGATCGCCGCGGCGACGCTGGGCGTCTCGTAGCAGACGTGGTACAGGCTCAATCCCTTCTTCAGCACGCGCTCGACTTGCGAGCCGCTGCCTAGCGGCGCCACAAGCTCCAGCGGCGGATCGCTGGAATTGTTGCCGATGAACGCGACGCGCGCCTGCTGCTGCGGGTCGTCGTACGGGCCCCGCAAGAGTTTGTATCCGAACAAGTCGGCATACTGGGTCAGCGCTCGATCGAGGTCGGCCACGGCGACGCCGAAGTGATCAATGCGAAACTCCACGACTATCCCTCCCGCCCGGACGGCGGCGTCTCTCGCGCGAGGACGTTGCCAAAGGTCTCGATCATTTCGCTGCGTCGGAACTTGCGGTTCATGACCTGTGCGGCGCGATCGCCCATGCTTTTGAGGTCGTCCCGACTCATTTTACGCATTTCATCGAGCGTGGCGACTGCGCCCTCGACGTCGCCCTGGCGGACGTGCCAGCCGACCGATTCGCCCTGCATAATGTCCCCGACGTGACTGGGGTCGGGACCGACGAACAGAATCGGTCTGGCCAGGGCCATGGCGCCATACACCTTGCAGGGGTGAATGACGCCGACCATGGCGTCGTCCATGGTCACCACATGTACGTCGGCGGCCGACAACGAGTATTTGATCTGGTCGAACGGCTGATAGGGAAGGCTGACGACGTTGGTCGGCTTGAATCGCTCGATGGTCGCCTCCACGTCCCGCTTGCCGACGCCGCCGCCGACGAACATGAAAAGCAATTCTGGGCGATCCTGCATCCGCACGGCGGCGTCGAGGATCGTGCACACCGACGTGTTTCGGCCGTGATTGCCGCTGTACATCACGACGAACTTGCCCTCGAGAGCGTGCCGCTTGCGAAAGGGATTGTCGGCGTGTGCGACGGTTTCGACCGAATCGAAATGCGGCCACGGCGGCAGGACGGTCAATTTGCTTTCGATGTTTCGCTTGCGATTGAGTCGCTGGCCCATGAACCGGTCGAGCGCGACGACGTCGTCGGCCGAGGCGAGGATTGCTCGATTGAGCGCGTCGAAACCCCGCGCCGCCAGCGACGTCGGCTCGATTTTTCCCATCTCGACGATCTGATCGGGGTTTAGATCCATCACCCAAAACTTGATCGACGCCCGGCGGACGAGCCGAATCGCCAGCGCAGCGATCGACGCCATCGGCGGCGAGGTGCTGACGAGGATGCATTTCAGCCGCGAGATGAAGAAACCTCGCAGGACCACCTGCAAGAGAAACATCGACTGGGCGACAAGGCGGTGCGCGATAGTCTTCTTGCCCAGCGACGAAAGCGGCAAGCGGACGATCTCCACGCCGTCCTGCCGGTCGCGGGGCGGGAATTTTTTTGAGGGATCGTTGTAGTCCCGATTCGCAGTAAACACGATCACCCGCCAGCCGCGGCGGGCCATTTCCGTGGCCGCGTCGTGCATGTATTGGCCGACCGCGGTCGGGTCGGGCGGAAACACTTGGCTAATTACCAGGAGGGTCGGCTTGGCAGGCATGTTGGTCAACTTGTCGAGCCTACCGTACTGGTCGGAAGGAGGCTGCTACTTGAAACGAGGAATCTACATTGCGTAACCAAGCCAAGACATGGTCGGTTCGATCCAGCGCCGAATCGCCTTGACTTCCCCCGGCATGGCCTCGGCGCGGCGATGATTGGTTTGCCCCGGGTCGAACTCACGCTCGAACGCCTGCCATACCTCGGGCGAGTCCTCCAACTGGCAGAATTGAAGCAGTCGCCTCATCAGGTCAGGAGAAAGCTCTTCCAGCCGGCACTCGAAGTACCGATCGCTGGGCAGGGCGCGGCCAGCTTGCCGCGCCGCTTCGACGCAAGTGCGCCACTGAAGGGCGCAGACCTCGATTAATTCCAACTCCTGAAGCATGCCGTCGATGCCGGGAATCCTCGGGCCCCACACCGGTTGCTTCACGAGGCCTGCCAGCGGCTTCGGCATCGCGCGACGGACGAATTCGCGAACATAATACGGCAAACGACGAGGATTGATTTCGCGCAGCCGTTCCAGAAGTTTCTGCGGCTTCACGCCCCGGGCGTGCTGCTGCCAGAATCGGCGAATGGCGAGCGTCGATTCGACGCCGTCGCGAATGATGTGGACGAACAAGCAGCCCGGTAGCACGCGATCGACGAACCCCATGCGGAGGGAGTTGCTGGGCGTTTTCTCGATGAGTCGCTGCTTGCCGGCGGCGCGAACGGCGGCGGCGAACGTCGATCGGATGTGCTGGCAGACGTTCGGCCGTGCATCGTCGGGCGACAACATGTCGCTCTTCTCATCGTTTCCATATCGCCAGGTTAGCCGGGGCTCCTCAATGTGAGCCAGCGCGGGATGGTTGCCCAGTAATTGGCCAAGCAGCGTCGT
>JBGSYU010000747.1:0-6735 GCA_041750715.1 Lacipirellula sp. | reverse complement strand
CACGAATCCCAAGAAGCCGGCGGGAAGATACTCGGCGAGCATCAGACCGTAGACTTGCTCGCGATCCACTCGCGTCGCGTGATACAACTCGGGTTGTTTCGCCAGCATGCCCAGCACAGGTAATGTGATCAACGAAAGCATGAGGAACGTAACGACCTGCGCCCAAATGGGCATCTTGGCGGCTTCGCGCGCGTCGCGGCACGAGAAGATTCGTTGGCCATCGAGATCGACGTTGCCGCCGCGGCCGATGGTCGGAACGATGAGCCACGCGAGCACCGCCAACGGTCCAAGAACTTCGTGACCCGGGGTCGGAAGTACGGAAAGAATCTCGGCATGCTCCAGCGGATGCGCCGCTTCCACGGCGGCGCCTAGGGCGACGGGCCCGCCAACGCCGATGAGCACCGCCACCAACAACACGGCGCTAGCGGCGAGGATGACGATCGATTGAAAAACGTCAGTGAACAGCACGCCTGCAAAGCCCGAGACCCACACATAGACAGCCACCAGCGGCACCACGCACGCCAGGGTCGCGATTTTGCTTTCGACGCCGAGCACGGGTTCCATAATCTTGTGCGTGCCGAGCAGGCCCGCGCCGATCCACGGAACCATGCCGATCGCGACGGCGAAGAGCGCCGTGTACACCCGCACGAACTTCGCGCCGCGCCCGCCGAACCGGAGGGCGTAAAACTCCGGGCCCGTTTGAATTCCCAGTTGCCGCCAGCGTACCGCGAACAGCATAGCCACGAGCATCCAAGCCAGCCCGAATCGCGAGATATAAAACCACGCCACGGGCAGACCCACGACGGCTGCGATGCCACAGTAGAGCGGCGCGACGTCGGCGTTGATGGCCGTGGCGGCGAAAGAAACGCCGTTGACCCACGCCGGAACGCGTCGCCCGGCCAGATAGTAGTCCTCTTCATCTTCGCGGCCGGTTCGCCACGCACGATGCGCCCAAACGCCAATGATGAACGTCGCCGCCAGATAGATGGCGATGACGATGACGTCGGCGACGTGCGCGTTATGAAAAGACATCATGGCGACAAGCAACGCGTCAGGCGCGAGGAGCCGATAGTGCGGCGGACGCTACCCCACTGCCCCCTGCCCTGCGAGGTTTCGGCAGTCGACCGCTGGCAAGCTCGAGCGATAGATTCCGTCGACGATTGCTTGGACGACTTCCCCTTCACGACCGGTCGGCCCCAGCGTCTCGCGAGTCTCGATGCTCAGCATGAAATCGGCCAGTTGATCGCGAAACGGACTTGTTTCCGGCGCTTCCAGTCGTTCGTCGAAGACCTCGCCCTCCTTCTCCGACGTAAATTGGGCGTGATCGCCGAACAGCTCGAACGTCATGCCCCCCGCATCGCCGAAGAAGCCCATCAGCGACTGCGGCATCGAGGACTGCGGGAAATTCCCGGCCCACGCGACATTGAGTTCGAGCGTAGCTCCGTTTTCAAATCGCACGAACGCGTGGGCCGAGTCCTCGACGTCGCAAACTCCCTCCCAGTCGGGCGGACCGGCCCACATGCTCTCGAAGACGTAATTTTTCATGCGCCGGCCAAAGTTCGAGTAAACTTGTCCGCACACGTCGACGACTGTCGGGTATCCGAGGATATGAAGCGACAGGTCGACGAGATGGACGCCGACGTCGATAAGCGCCCCGCCGCCCGAGGAAGACTTCGTCGTAAACCAGCGTCCCAATCCGGGCACGCCGCGACGCAGATTTAGCTGCGCCTTGGAGTGGTAGATGTTTCCCAAACGATTTTCGTCGGCAATCCGCTTTGCGAGTCGACCGACTGCGGTATACCGGTGGACGAAGCCGATCTGCAAGATGCGCCCGGTTCGCATGGATACGCTGTTGATTTCCGAGCACTGCGCCGCCGACAGGCCCATGGGCTTTTCCAGGAGCACGTCCTTGCCGGCTTCCATCGCGGCGATGGCCATCGACTTGTGAAGCCGATTGGGCACGGCAATGATTACGGCGTCGGTGGCGGGATCGCTGAACACGACTTCCCACGACTCGCACGGGGCCGCGGCACATTGCTCCGCGAGTTCTCCGGCTCGGCGCAGGTTCGTATCGGCGACCCAACTGACGGACGCACCCGCCTGCACGGCTGCCTCCGCGTGTTTTTGCCCGATGGCGCCGGCGCCGATGATGCCAATCTTCATTGCTAAATCGCGACGTTCGCTGTTACTGAATGAAACTGCCGACCGATTCCGTTGAGTCAGGCCGACTCGACGATTCATGGTGTCGCCGATCCCAATGGGGACTCGCGGCTTTGTGAGACTTCGACTCGCCGTCGACAAGACTTGCGAACCGTCCGCACGCTTCGACGTCCATGGCTCGGTCGAGGATTCGGCGAACGACTAGCGACTCGCGGCGGTCGATAAGCGGGGAGGCCGCGTCGAAGAAGTCCAGAATGCTGGCGCCCGCCTCGATGAACAGCCGCGACCCATCGATCGGTACGTGCTCGTGACCCCGCTCGGTTGAAACCACCGCGCTGTAGGGCACTTCCGACATCGCGTTGAAGTCGATAATTGCCGTGCGATCCCCCGAAAACCGCAATATCCACTGCGGGTGGCTCGCTGGCCCCAGCCGCATGATCGCCTCCGCCTCCGGACCGAGGCAGCTCACGGCAAGCTCGACTGGGTGGATGCCATATTCGTCGAAGGATGCTCCCGACGAGAAAACGATCAAGCTCTGCAGCGGCGAGTCGAGTTGCCGCACATGCCGCTGGACGGCGGTCGTGCGCAGCGCGGAGGTCGTCTGCACGGGAGTAGCGTGCGCATCGGCGAGGGCGAAGATTTCCCGCGCCACGCTTTCGTCTGGCGCAAACGTCTTGTCGACGAACGTCGACAGGGAAAGCGGAAACACTTGCCGACACATTCCCAGATGCAAGTCGGGCCGCGATGGAGCCAGCACGATCATATGATCGACGGCAGCTCCTAACCGCTCGACGCAGTCGTAATACGGCACGCCGCGCTCGTCGGCCCATTGCCGACTCGGCTCGGCCAGCAACGCCGTGGCCCCCGCCACTTCATAGCCGCGATGCGCCAAAGGTCCGCGCACCGCCTTCAAGTAGACCTCGGCGTGGAAGTTATCCAGGCGATGATCGACGAATCCTATACGCTTCGCGGGCATGAACGATTCCTAGACGCGAACGGTGACTTGGGGATTGAGCGTGCTGAACCCTGCGCAATCAGCCGTACGGCAACCCGTTGTTTCGGGCGTCGTAATCGGCAATCTCTTGACGTGCCGCACGGCCAGCCACGCCATGCACTCGGCGGACATTGTCTGCGGATTTAACCCGCGCTCGGCTACGCTGCGAACGATCGCGAAGTGTCGGCTAAGCATCTTTCTGAGTACAGGGTGTTCGCTGGCGGCTCCCGTTACCCAAAGCAGCGACGGCAACTCGGGCAGGCGCCTCGCGGCGGCGGCGAAACCTTCGACTGTGATCGCGCAGAGCGTCGCCGCCCCGTCTTCCACGCTTAGCCCCGACACGTCGACGTGGTCGAACTCGTTACGATCGGCAGCCTTCGGCAACGTTCTCGCGAAAAAAGGCGATTCCAGCGCCCGACGCACAATCTGATCGTCCACCGTGCCTCGACTCGAGACACGGCCGTCAAGATCGTTGGGCAACTCGGCTATTTCTTGCACCCACTCATTCAGTAGGCCCACCCCGGGTCCGGTATCGCCCGCGATGATTTCATTGTTCCTGCTCAGCCAAGTAACGCTGGCCACCGATCCCAGATTCAGCATTAACGCCGGGCGTGGTTCCTTCGCCATCAGGGCCCAATGGAACATGGCCGCCAGCGGGGCGCCTTGACCGCCGGTGGCCATGTCATGGCGTCGGAAATCGCTTACGACTTGCCGTTGGGTCAGCTCCGCCAGTTGCCATGGATTGCCCAGTTGATGGGTCAGTCCTTCGCTGGGAATATGTCGCAGCGTATGTCCGTGCATGCCAATCAATTCGACCGCTTCCACTTCCCGCGGATGCGCGTCGCGGAGTTTGCAGAACGCCGCGAAGAAGTGCTCGGTGAGTTGTTTTTCGAGTCGTAAAATCTCGGTGGTCGGTAAGTCATTCTGCGTAGCTTCCAGAATTCGCCAGCGAAGCCGCGGGTCGTAGGGAAGCGAGATGCCTCCCAAGGGCGCGACCTCGTCTCGACCGTCGGTATCGATAAGGGCAGCCTCGACGCCATCCCCGGACGAAGCGCCAATTAATCCGATCGACCGCGTTAACCGATCCGCTTCCAACAGGTTCTCCAGCCAAGTTAAGGCCAGCCGGGCCGGCCGATGTCAGTCTACCAACGGCGGCAAAATCCGGCGTCGAAATCCGCGCAATCTTTTCCATAGCATGCGCACAGGCATGTTAAGATGATAGCGGGTTCCTGGTTCTGGTGGTGAGACGTTCGCATGGGTGCTTCAGCCAAAAGTCAGGTGTTGGAGATCGCGGTTCTCGTCGAGACCGACAATAGTTGGGGTCGCAGCGTCGTCCAGGGCGTGGCCGATTTCGCCGACAATTTTGGGCCATGGAATCTGCTAGTCGACCCCCGCGATCACAGTCAAGGCTGGTCGCTGCCCGACCGGTGGCGCGGCGACGGCATCATCGCGAGGATTAGCACGCCGCTTCATGTCGAAGAAATCACTGAGGCCGGATTGCCCGCCGTGAATGTCGACAATGCGTTCGACGAACTCGACGGCATCGGCCAAGTGATGACCGATGAAGCCAAACGAGCCGATCTCGCCTTCGAGCATTTACGAGGTCGGGGGTTCAACCACTTCGCATACTTCGGCCCGCCCTGTCACGAGTATTCCCGTCGGGGCGAACAAGCGTTCAGCGCCGCCGTGCAGACCGACGGTTTTGCATGCCACGTCTATCGCCCCGGTTATCGCGTGGGCCGGCGTATTAGCCGCGATGAACAGCACAATCGCGTCAGTCGATGGTTAAGCCACTTGCCGCGTCCGGTGGCGATCCTGGCCGTTGACGCCGCCCGAGGCCGGCAATTGGCGGAGATTTGCCGACTGGAGAACATTCGCGTTCCCGACGAAGTGGCGATCCTCGCCAGCGACAGCGACGAACTACTCTGCAACCTCAGCACACCGCCGCTGTCCAGTATTTCGGTCGCAAGTCAGCGGATTGGCTATGAAGCGGCGGCAATGTTGCATCGCGCGATGCACGGCGATCCCGCTCCGCGTGAGCCGCTGCTCATTCCCCCGATTTGCGTCCTCAGCAAGCAGTCGACCGACGTGCTGGCCATCGACGATCCGATGATTGTCCAGGCCCTCCGCTTCATCCAAACGCATGCCTTCCGCGGCATCGTGGTCGAGGACGTGTTGCGGGAAGTTGCCGTTTCTCGCAGATACTTGGAACTACAGTTTAAGCATTACATTGGCCGCCTGCCGGCGGAAGAAATTCGCCGGCTGCGGCTCGAGCGCGGACGCGATCTGCTGGTGCAATCCGACCTGTCGATCGAGGCCATCTCAGGGGCGTGCGGCTACGCCGGGGCGACGCAGTTCGGCGTGGCCTTCCGCAAGCACTTTGGCAACACGCCACTCGCTTTTCGTCGACGACTGCTAAGGAGCGAGGCCACTGTAGCCGGGGTCTGAAACCACGGTGCTTTTCTGTAGCCGGGGTCTGAGACCCCGATGCAGCACGTTTGAGACACAACGCCGCGCGGCGACGGCCTCGTAGAGGCCAGCACCAGGCACGCCGTGTCGTGCGCATTCAGTGGAAAATTATGCGCCCTATGTGTTGGCAGGTGGCGCAGATGACTACTAGGATGCGGAAAGTCTAGCAGGCTGTCTCGCGTTACGACTTTGTTTAACGGGCGGCTTGCAGGCGACTTTTCCAATCTCACGGCGAACTAGGCGCCAATCGGGCCACTAGCCCAAGCAGCTTAGTCAGACGCTGCCTCAGTACTTACATCTTGTGGAGGGCGAGCTAATGAAGTTCTTTCTAGGTCGAGCCGCGGCGGGATTTGTCGCGGCCATGTTTATGACGGCATCATCCTTCGGCGCCACGTTGACGGCGCTAACAACCTTCGGCAACGGCGACGGCTGGCGGGCGCCGAATGAAATCCTCACAGGCGACACCGCAGGAACAGCCGTGGGTTCCAACTACAGCTATCTGCAAACGGGCAGTCTCGAGCGCGGACTCGCCTACAATTCCGCCACCGGAAATCTGGTATTGGTTAGCCGCAGTTCGGTTGGCAATGGCATCCGCTTGCTGAACGGCGCCACGGGAGTCGACGTCGGCGCCTTGGCACAAGCCGGCGTTACCACCGGCGGCACCTTTGCCATCAACGTGCCTGCCGCACCGGGCGATGGCTCCGTCTACGTCGCCAACCTGCAGGCGAATGCGACCACTGGGGCCTTCAAGATCTACAAGTGGGCCACGGAAGGCGACGCCGCGCCAACGGTGTTCTTCAATTCGACGGTTCCCGGATTCGTCGGTACGCCGCGCCTCGGGGATTCGTTCGACGTTACCGGATCGGGAGCGAGCAGCACGTTCGTAGCAGGCGCGAGCGGCAGCGTCGGTTATGCGATCGTCAACGGAGTCGCCGTCGCGACTGCCGTGAACGCGTTTGCCCCAGCGGCCCGACCGCAGGCGACTTTCGTCTGGGCGTCACCTTCGGACCAAACGCGAACACCGTCTACGGAAAGCAGACGTCGCAAGGCTTAGAAGTGACGACGTACGCCGGCGCTGCCGGCGCGACAGTCGCTACGAACGTAGCCCTAAC
>JBGSYU010000746.1:0-2994 GCA_041750715.1 Lacipirellula sp. | reverse complement strand
CGTAGGCTTCGAAGATTTCATCCAGATTGAGATCGACGATGCGGTGCTCGATCCCTTCTTGCTCGAGTTTCTGTATCACGGCTTCTGCATTTTCGACGATCAAAGCGACATCCGCGCCATCGGGACGGTGGTCGAGAACGCGGACATCTCCCGCCAGCATCCCCGCCGCTTCGCGGCTTAGCACCACCTGCTTAACATCGTGGCGCAAATCCTCAGTTTCGGACTGGCGGACGATCTTGCCTTGATCGAGAATTGCCACCTCATCGGCCACCGGTTCCACTTCGTATAAGAGGTGCGAGCTGTAGAATACCGTGCGGCCTTCGCCCTGGAGGTGAGTAATGAGATCGCGGTTGAACTGTTTTCGCATCACCGGGTCGAGGCCGAGCGCGGGGTCGTCGAGGATCACCAGCTCCGGGCGATGGGCCAGCGCGAGGACCAGGCCGAGTCGCACGTTTTGGCCCTTCGACAGGTGTTTTATTTTCGTCGCCAGCGGCAGCTCGAATTCGCGGAGGTACTTCAGCGCGAGGTCGTGATCCCAAGTGGCGTAAAACGGCGCCACGAAGCGGACGATTTCGTCGACTCGCATCCAGCCGTACATCTGCTGGTCTTCGGCGAGGTAGCCGACGCGGGCCCGCACTTCGATCGGTTCCTGCTGCGGGTCTTTGCCGAGGACGCGAACCTCGCCGGCGTCGCGGTTCAAGAGGCCCAGCAGTGTGCGGATGGCGGTCGTCTTGCCCGCGGCGTTGCGGCCGAGGAAGGCGAACGTCTTGCCGCGCTCGACCCGCAGCGACAGCCCCGTGAGGACCGGCGTGCGACGGAACGACTTGTACACGTTCTGCATTTCGATGGCGTAGTCTTTCATGCCGTCCTCTCTGCGTGATCGGCCGCTGCTTGGGTTTCGAGTTCATCCAGGGCGATCGAGACCAGTTCGTGAAACTCCTCGGTGCTAAGTCCCAGCGAGATGCCTTGCCGGGCGAGTTGGCGGAGTTCTTCGATGAGCCGGGCCCGCTGTCCCGGCGAGGCGTTGGCGCGGGCCGCGAGGGCGACGAAGGTGCCCTGCCCTTGCCGCATCTCGAGCAGGCCGTCGCCGCACAGCCGTTCGTACACGCGGAGGATCGTGTTTTGGTTGACGCCCAAGTCGCGGGCCAGCTCGCGGACCGAGGGCAGACGATCGCCCGGCGACAGGCTGCCGGCGGCGCAGAGCGTGCCGATCTGCTGGGCGATTTGCCGCGAGATGGGGACGGACGAGCCTTTTTCGATTCGCAAGAACATGGGGAACGATGGCCGCGAAAAGGCACAAAAGAGGCAAAAAGGAAGTGGTGATTACAGTTGTATAACAGTAATCTTACGCGGCGTCAAGAAAAAATTCTGCGAACGCACAATTTAGCCCCCGGTCACTGACCGGGGGCTAAGTGGATGAGGCGGGACGCCATTGGGGCGTCACGTCGCTGCAGGCTGCGGCACGGCCGCCGGCTGCGGCGAGGCTTCCGCGTCGCGAAGGCAGTTTTTGATTTGCCGGACCGCTTGCCGCAGACGGGCCTCGTTCTCGACGAGCGACATCCGCAAGAAGCCCTCGCCAGCGGGGCCAAAGCCGCTACCGGGGCTGACCGCGACGTTTCCCTTTTCCAGCAGTATGAACGCGAAGTCCATCGTGGTCATCCGCTCACGCCATTTCTCCGGGATGGGCGCCCACACGAACATCCCGGCCTTGGGCGGCGTGATGTTCCAACCCAGCCGCGAGAGGCCGTCGCAAAGCGCGTCGCGGCGGCCACGATAAATCCGCGACTGTTCCTCGACGGCCGTGTCAGTATTTCGCAGGGCGACGATCGCCGCGATTTGGATCGCCTGGAACATGCCGTAGTCGTAGTAGCCCTTGATCGTCCCCAGGGCGCGGATCATCTCGGCGTTGCCGCAGCAATAGCCGACCCGCCAGCCGGCCATGTTGTATCCTTTGCTCATGGTGGTGAACTCGACGCCCACCTCGGCGGCGCCCTTCGATGCCAGAAAGCTGGGCGGCTGGTAGCCGTCGAAGGCGACGTCGGCGTAGGCGAAATCGCTCAGCACCATGAAGCCGTAACGGCGGGCGAGCTTCACCACCTCGTCGAAGAACGACTGCTCGACGACGACGCTGGAGGGGTTGTGCGGGTAATTCAACACCAGCAGCTTCGGCCGCGGGTAGAGGTGCTCGCAGGTGTAGGCGATGTTCGCGAGGAACTTGTCGCTGTTGCTCACTTCCAGAGCGATGACGTTCGCCGACGCCAGGGCGATCGAGTAGACGTGGATCGGAAAATAAGGCGCTGGCACGATCGCCGTATCGCCGGGGCCCATCAGGGCCAGGCACATGTGGCTAAAGCCCTCTTTCGACCCGAGGCAGACGATCACCTCGCTTTCGGGGTCGAGCCTCACGCCGTACTTGCGGAGGTACTTGCCGGCCACTTCGCGGCGGAGGTTGGTGATGCCGATGTTTTTCGAATAGCCGTGATTGGTGACGTCGCGGGCCGCCTCGGCGAGCTTTTCAATCACCGTGTCTTGCGGCGGATCGCTGGGGTTGCCCATTCCCAGGTCGATCACGTCTTCGCCGGCACGCCGCTTGTTGTACAGCATGCCGTTGATGCGGCCGAACAGGTACGGCGGCAGCCGGGTGACGCGCTCGGCAATTTGCACCTTGAACGGCGGCGGCGAAGGATCTGGCACGCTAGACATCGGTAAGTAGTAGGCAGTAGGCAGGGGGCGGTAGGCAGTGAAGGCAATAGCGGCGAGCTAATCCGCCTTGGCGGACCGGGAGGCGCGAATCGCTTCGCCGATGGGGGCGCCTTAAGACCAAGTATACCCGCGCCTCGTTCGGGGGCCTATTCGAAGGCTTCGCGGCGCAAAAAGTAAGGGCCGCCAGTTTTTTGGCGGTCCTTACCTTGCTGTCTACCGTTTTGGACTGGTCGCTTAAGCGACCAGTCCGAACCAGGATAAGAATTACCGCGCTCCGGCTGTCGGCCTCAC
>JBGSYU010000745.1:0-4135 GCA_041750715.1 Lacipirellula sp. | reverse complement strand
TACCTTGCCAGCCACCCGGATGGTCGCGTCCCATGCGTTTCCGCCGTCGATGCAGAGGCGGCGAACATGGGACACGGCACTCGCTTCGTCCACATCGGCTACGACTTCGGCCGCAGCGGCTCAGCCATTACGAGGCAACTTTTCCCCGCATTGAACCACGTGCTTTACAACCCGGTCCTGCCGTTCGAGCTGTTCGTTGGCGGTACTGCCGCACCCATGTATGGCAACGGCTACCGGCTTTCGTCGTTGGCCACCAAGGGATTGAAGCCTGCGCTCGATAAAACCTTTCCACCTCAGCCAGTCGGCGTCTAATCAGGCAAACCTATGGCAACCGCCGATCTCGACAAAACACTCGATACGATCCTCACCGAAGGCCACGGCAATATTACCATCCGCGTCGTCGTTGTGGCGAAGCCCGAAGCTACGGGTGCCGCGCCTTCCACCGACGATAATCCCGTTGACGCGGACCCCGATGAGATCCTGCCCGATAAGAACAAACGGGCCAATGCAAGTTTTATGGAGGAGCCGAAGCGGGGCAAGCAATGCTGTGTGTTTCTCATCAATGGCCAACGCCAGCACGCATGGGATAATGTCTTTATCCAACGCGACCTCGACCTAAAGTATCTCAGGAACCGGATGGTTGTGGTCGTTGACTGCGATGGCCTCGAGCCTCACGCCATATCCGAATTGATGTGCGGACACCGACTCCAATTTTATGAGGGCGACGTATACGGCGCACTTGAGCAGCGAGTCATCGCCACGCTAAAGGCGGACCCCGATCTTCGGCGCCTGGAGGAAGAGGCCGAGGAAGACATCTCCAGCCTGGAAGCAGGCGACGAAGCCGTGAAGGCCGCGCTCGACCAGCTTATTGACCAGCACCACGACGCAGCCGGGCGTACCAAGCACGGCGTGACGCAGCCCGGTCAGGAAACTAGTCTTGAGAATGGTACCGGTCCGTTTACTCAAATGCAGTCGGTCGTAGTCGAGGGCGATCAGGCGATCGGCGTTGTCGCCGCCGACCCTGTCTTGCAGCTGCGCCCGGACATCAGCACGCTCCGCCTCAAGCCCAACGAGGCCCGCAAATGGCTCATCGTCCCGCGCCCCGAAGGCGTGTGGAAAGAGCTTGAAACGCTCGCCATCACGTTTGATCCACCGGTCAAGGAGATGCTGGTCACGCGCACCACACAGATTATCGGCGAAGAACTGACCCTCAAATTTGTCGAGCCTGACGGTTTCGACGACGATGAATACCCGATTGAAACTACGCTGCGGGCAACGGCCGTATTCAAGGGCTTCGACGAGCCGCGCGTGCTGGAGCGCCGGGTCGTCATCAATCCAGGCAAGATCGTCGAGCCCAAGCCACCGAAGCCACTCAAGGACGAGCCCACGTTTATCAAGGTTACCAGCCGTCAGCCCATCAAGATCGTCGCCGGCGGACCCGACGTTCACGTGAAACTGAAATGGGACGGCAAGGATGACCTAGTCCTCGGCACACCGGCCACCTGGGCAATTAATGTGAAGTGTGAAGCGCCAGGGGTAGAGCCTCTCTATTTCCTTACGAATCCGGACGATGGTCGATTCGAGCTGCTAATTCAGGCCAATCCGGGCCTCGCCGTCGGTGAGGAACTGGTATTCGATATTGAAGCGGTCGGTCCCGGCACCACGCTGTGGGCCGGATTCCTTGCAACGGTCATTGAACTGCCAACGCCGCGCAAGATTGACCTCAAGACGCAGGCGGGCGGTCAGCGCCGGCCGCCCTACGATCTCCGGTACGTGAAGCGCGATAATTGGGAAAGCGACACCTGCTGGCTAGGGCAGTGGACCGGACAGGACCCCGGATCATTCGACGAGCCGACCCAGAAAGCGCCGCTGGTCATTTACGTTAATCAGGACATGGACCTTCTTGCCGAATATCGCGACAAGCTCACCACCAAGCGGCTCGCAGAAAACACCATTCAGGCCCGCATCAATAAGTACACCACGCATGTCGCCTTCCACCTGTACCAGATGTACCTGAAGAAGCGCGAAATGGAGAAGCATCCGGGAGACGACGTGTTCACGGACGAGCAGATGCGCGACGAAATCCAGCGCGTCTCGCGCACGCTGATCGAGCTGATGGAGGTCAGCCAGTAGCCTTGATCGCGCGGTGGATCAAGACGACTTCTTGCGAGCTGTTCGTCTTGCCCTTCTGCCGCGCGTGCCACTTACGGCCCGGCACTTGACGCCAGATACGGTTGCCCGCACCCACCGACACCTCGGCGAAGCCAGCCACCTCCAAGTTTTCGAGGTAGCGAGGTAGGTGTTCGGCTGGCCGATTGAATGCGACCATTTGGATCATGTGGCCGCCATCCTCCATCACGGCGCGGATCGCCTTGAGTGTCGTAAGCGACTTAGCGAAATACTTGTCGGCCGCCGATTCTCGGCGATCACCGAAGTTGTAAAACGATCCCCCCTGGCCGTCGTTGCATCCAGCGATCCAGTACGGCGCCGGCGTCTCCCGCCTGCCGTCAACTTGCCAACGATGGTAGAGGACGTGAACACCGGGGTAAGGCGGACTCGTTACGACGAGCGCCGCGCGTTTTTTGTCCTCGGCGAACACCTTTACGTTGCCAAGTTCTCCTGCATCGCCATGAAGAATTAAAGCCTGGCCACCTGATTTCTTTTTTTCCTTCGCCATTTCTGCCAACGCCGTCAGCATTTCCTTCGTTACAAGCCCGAGACGGTCCCGGAAATCGGCCAGCGTCGTATGGCTTTCGCGGCCATCGAGCGCCCATTGCCCGACACGAAGCACGGCGCAGCGCGCGAAGTCCCGTGCGCGCCAGCTCGGCAGCTCCGCGATTGTCGCTAGTGCTGCCGCAACGGCTTTTTTGATGAACCGCGACTTCGGGAGACCCAAGTTGAATGTTTTTACCGGGTCAATGAAATCAGCCAGATCATCGGCCGGCAGCCAATAGCTGAACCGCGGAACCTCATGCGTTGCCCAGCTCCGCACGGCCTTTGCATCACCTTGATTGAGGCCAGTCACCTTTACCCGCGCAATAAACGCGCCGAGGGAGTTCAAATCATTACCGACCATGCGGCGCCCAGCGATCACGCCTTCCACGATCGTCGTGCCCCCGCCCATGTACGGATCGAGTACCAAGTCGCCTGGCTTCGAGAACAATTCAATTGCCGCCGCAGCGAACTTCGGAGAGAACCGTGCCGGATATCGGTAGAAGTTATGCGTCCAACCGCTAACGGGCGTGCGATCTGTCGCCGCTTCTGCAAGCGCCGCAAAATCCAGTTCGGGGTCTCGCCTCGCGCGACGAGGCTTGAGTCTTGCATCCATAGATTGAAGAGACTGCAAGGGGCAGCCGTGCTAGCACGGGATGAGAAAAGCTAAATCGCCGCGAAGTATTGCGAGCCGTCCGTGCTAGGTCAATGTCACCTAGCCCGACCGCGATTCAAGGTAGGTGCGGACATCTTTGTTTCATACCACCTGGTTGGGGTACTCGCTTCAAACGCGTCATAGTCAGCGATTCTCGCGCAGCCGCAGCATCACGGCGCACTGTGCAGTGCTGCCGTCGCTTAACGCTGGTGCATAGATCGTCGCCCTTGGCTTTGGTTAGAGCGGCGTTTTTTTCGCGGAAGGGCGAGCCCGCAATCTCCCGTTGGGCCGCGGCTAAATGTGGGTGACGAGAAAGGCGCCAGGGACCGCGAGTCGTGGGTCTGTTGGCTTTGTCTTGGGAACGCGCCCGCTCTAGACGTCCCCGTCCCAAACGATCAATCGTCCGCACCGACTTTTGATCATCTATGGACGAAACCCGAGCAAAAACGCCCTTCGCCCGTCGCACGACTTTAGATCATCTATGGCCGCGGCCGAGCCGCGAACGTTCAGAGGAGCCCTCAAAGTACCTGGGCATGCCAGGGTTCCCGCTTGGCACGCCGTTCGCGGCATACTGGCAAGGAGTGAGTCAAAAAGGCAGTAGCGCTGCGTTGATCGTCAGCGCGGCGGGCCGCCGCTAAACCATGCACAGGAGCAAGACAAGTCATGAATACTTCAACTACCACGCACAATTTGAGCGACGCTACGCTCACGAAGGTTCAAAACATCATTCAGATGAACATCGACAGCCAGAAGGGCTTTTCCGCGGCC
>JBGSYU010000744.1:0-5566 GCA_041750715.1 Lacipirellula sp. | reverse complement strand
AATAACAAGCGGCAGATTGGGCTGGCAATTCACGGCTATGCCAACGTTCACGGGGGCCGGTTCCCGGTGTTCGCACACGACCACGACCAAACGGAGTCGTGGATTTACTCACTCGCGCCATTTATGGAAAAGGTCGACGCCATTCGATTGTGTCCCGAGGATACCCAACGGATCGAGAAGACCGTTGGTCGGGAGACGAGCTACGCCATGAGCGGCTACTTGCGGGATCCCGGCGAGGAGTACGCCGGCCCGCTGCCGCCGGGCGTGTCGCCGCCAGAGGGGATGATCGGCAGCCTGTACGATCTGCCAGCCACGCATGCCACGATCGTGATGTTCGAGGCGGGCCAGTTGGTGGAGGTCAACTTCGACCACGTCGAGAGCGACGAGTGGTTTAGCGAAGCGAACCTGAAGTACAACGCACAAACCCAGAGCGTCTGGAAATCGGTCCGTGCGGATGTGGCGGTAGAACGCCACACCGGCAATACGGCGAATTACCTGTACGCCGACGGGCATGTAAAGGCGATCTCAGCGGATGAGATCGAGGCGTGGTGCGACGAAGGATTCGACTTCGCGAAGCCGCCGCAGTGACGCGACGGATGGTCTGACAGTCGCCTGACAGCGCGACGACGGCAATCGCAGCGCCCATGACGGGCGCCTTCTTGGGGATTGCGCAACGGCTACAGGGACGGTCCGGAGTGCGACGGATTGCGCTCACGTTGCGCCAGGAATCCATCGTGCGTTAGCGGCTTGTTTTTTCATTGATCGTTTCAACTCAGGAGATTCTGACTAATGTCTGTTTCATATTCTCAATGTATTGTTCGCTCGGCGGTCAGCAACTTGCTCGCGGCTGTCGCTTGGCTGTCGGTCGCTGAGGTGCAAGCGCAGCACAGCGACGTGCTGCTGGCCAGCGTCGGCGGGCAGGTGGCGATTGGCGCCATCAACGACATTGACGGCCCCAATGAATCGCTCGACCTCGAGACGCGCGTCTTCGAATCGGTGTTCATTCAAGGCTTCGCCCCGCCGACGCCCGCGGACTACGAGTCGATCGAGCCCGGTTTCCATGCGGAAAACGGCGTGACCGACGCGGCCAACTTGGCTGCGCTCGGCGCTTCGCCGCTGCCGGGCGGGGCGAGCGTCTCGGCAAATCTGCCCACGTTCACCGTCAACGGGAACAGCGACATGCTGTTCTATTGGAATGGCGTCGGCGCCGTCGATTTTCAACCGATCGCGACCGCCCAGCCCGGCGTTGCGTTCGCGTTCGATCCGCCCGCGTTCGGCACAGCCGGCGTCAACGGGGACTTAGACGATCACCCGGTCTTTCAGGTCAATCTCGCTGGCGGCGGCGTGCCGGCCGACGGCGTCTACCTGATCTCGCCGACCGTCGACGTGACGGGACTCGCCACGTCGGAAAATTTCTTCATTGTCGGCCTCGTCGACGCCCTGCTGGAAACGGAGGACGAGGCGGAGTTAGTCGAAGCGGCGCTGGAAGCGTTTGAGGAAGGCGCCCCCGACGCGGTCGTCGATTTCGGTGGCGGCGTGATGAAGGATTTTGCCTTCTACGAAGAGGCAGTCAAGTGGGTAGAAGGCAATCTGGTCGTTCCAGAGCCGAGCGCGCTGGCGTTGGGCGGCGTGGGCGTCGTCGCCGCGACGGGCATGCGCCGTCGCCGACGCCGATGAGAAAATTTAACTCTCCGGTTCCCTCCCCACGAGGGGGAGGGAGCCGGAGGTTCTTTCTACGCGGCAGTAGCGATTCGCCGCGGAATGGTAGCAGCCGCCTTTGACCTTAAGGAATAGATATGCGTACGAACGTTCAAACAAAATTCTGGTTGCCGTCGATCGTCGTCGTCCTGTGCCTGCCGCGTCTGGCGTCGGCTCAGCACTTCGACGTACTGGCTCAAGACGTGAACAAACGATTGACGACGGGCAGCGCCGACTTCGACACCGGTCAGTGGGTGCTGGGCAGGCGCGTCTACACCCGCGATTTCGACAGCGACTTTTCGATCAACGATCCGGGCTTTAACGCCTTGGCATCCGGTTCGCCGGCGATGCCGGCCGGAGCGGCGGCCCTACCCGGCGGCACGGCGTTGGGTTGGGACTTCCTCCCCCTGAAGATCGACGGGACGGCGTCCAACCTGTTTTATTGGGACGGCGTCGGCGGCGTCGCAGACGTGCGGTTCAAAGACCTTCCGGGTCCCGACTACAAACTCTCGCTGTTCGGCCGCTTTAACGCCGTGGGCGTTGAAGGCACGCCGAAACTTGTGCCGGGCGACGTCATCGATAACACGGCCTCCAGCGGTTCGATCCATCGACATCGGTTCTTCTTTCTCGACGACGGCGACAACAATGCAGCGACCGTGCCCGCCGACGGGATCTATCTGCTGTCGCTCCGTTTGACCATGACGGGATTAGATTCGTCGAAGCCGATCTACCTGGCGTTCGGTACGCCCGGGTCGACGCTGGCGGCAATCCAGGCTGCTGAAACGTGGGTGACTGCCCGCGTCGACGACTTAGCGCCCGACTTCAACGCCGATTTCGACCGCGATCTCGACGTGGACGGCGCGGACTTTCTCGCATGGCAGCGCAACCTGGGCACGGCAAGCGCTCTGCAAATCCAGGGCGATGCGGACCGCGACCATGTGGTCGCCGCCGGCGACCTCGCGGCGTGGAAGAACGAATTGGGTTTGAGTCTTGAAAGTTTTGCAGGAGCCACGTCGGGCGCAGGGATCGCCGCGGTCGCTGAACCGAAATGTTGCGTCTTGGCGATGCCGTCGGCGTTGCTGGCGATTGCCATGGCTCGCTTGGGCCGCGTTGGTCGGGGCCTGCGTGGCGATACGGCCCTAGCACGTCCGGATTTTGTTTGATAGTCTGATCGCTCGCAATTTGAGTTGCCAACGGCCATTAGTGCCGATCCGTCGAGGCACGAGACGCACGATGATGCAGCCGATCGCGGGCGTGAGCCCTGCCACTGAGCAAGAAACCACGATTATGACGGTCTGGCCAACGATGGGCGCCACGGCCTATGGCCGGTGGTGGGGGCGACTTTTTCTGAACCCATTTGGGATGACGATCTTTGGCATCCCGCTGACGCTGGGGCGGCTGATGGCCCTGGTCTCGATACCGTTCGTCCTGCCGCTCTATTTTCACATGCTCATTCCGCGCCTGCCGTTTGTAGTGTTCGGCGTGCCGAACCCGGCGTGCCGGCGGTATCGGCTCACGAATCGGCGGGTGATCGTCGAGCAACCCTTCGGCGGCGGAGAACAGCAGAGCGTGTCGCTCGATCGGTTCGATACGATCGAGATCGACGTGCTGCCGGGCCAGGCCTGGTATCCGGCGGGGGACCTCGTGTTTCGCAACGGGCCGATGGAGACGTTTCGGCTCAAGGGCGTGCCGCATCCCGTGCCGTTTCGGCAGACCTGCATGAAGGCGCACCTCGTTTTCGTCGGCGTGCAGAAGGCGCAGCGCATGGGGTTTGCGGGAGTTTGAGACTCGCGCCGCGGGAGTCATCCTGAGGTACTCCGAAGAATCTGGCGCACGGTACACGGGCCGGACCCTTCGGAGTACCTCAGGGTGACAGGGTTCACCCTTCGCAGGGTGACCGGGTTCACATTCGCAGGGTGACTGGGGTCACATTCTGCTCCCGGTTGTAACGGCGGCGGGACTGCTGCCGATCTCGCGTCACGCGACCGTCGTGCGGGCTGTGGCCTGCACGAGAAATTCTTTCCGCCTCTGCGGACGCCGCTGACCGATGAAGGCTGTTGTCGGCTCGGCAATCGTACGATGGGTGTCCCGGCTGGAGGATGCGTGGCATGAAGACCTCTTTGGGTTGGATTTCTCCGGCGGTCGTGTTGTTGTGTTTTGGGGTGATTGTTAGTCCGGTTTGCGGGGAGGACGCTAAGCCGCGAGCGGCGGAACCGTTGGCCAGTGCGGCGCCGGTCGTGCGGTTGCGGCATGGCGTGTTCAAATACAGCAGCTACCCGGTGGCTTGGACTTCGGCTCAGTCGTCCAATCGCCCGATCCTGGTGTTCGCCACGTCGTCGAACTGTCCGCATTGCACGCGGATGATTGGCGAAACGCTTCGCTCGCCGCAGGTCGGCCGATTTCTCAACGACTCCTTCGAGACCGTTTACGTAAACCGTGCGGAACAGCCGGAGTTGGCGGCGAAGCTGAAGATACGGATGTTTCCGACGACGATCGTCGTGGGGCCGAACAATCAAGTGCTCGACGTGATCGAGGGTTACGTCGATTCGAAGACATTCGCCCAGCGGCTGCAGACGACGGTCGCGGCGCACCAAGCGGCGACGCAGACGCGGTGAGCGGAAGGGGTCGGGAGTCTTTTGCGACTGGAACACGTCGCAATTGGTAGGAGTCGCTAGTCGCAAAAGACTCCCGACCCCTTCCGCGTTAATGCAGCACCGGCTCGCGCCGATGTGCGCCGTCCAGCGGGCGGACGCAGTTCGGCGCTTCCAGGTCGACTTCGAAGCTGATCGGGTACTGATACCCCTGCGGCGCCGGCGGGGCGAGGCCAGGAACGCGGCGGCAGATTCGCAGTGCGAATTCCTTGAGCGCCGGCCGCCAACCGCTGACTTCGGTCCGCCGCCACGAACCGCCCAGCAGCCCGCGGAAGTGCCGATTCGCCAGGTAAACGTTGTTGCGGCGAACCGCTCGCGGCGTCATGTGCTCGGTCGAGAGCGACACATTCAGCCCCTCGGTGTTCACCACGCGGTGCGGCGTGTGCTGCGGCCAGGTGATCATTTCACCCGGCTCCAGGTCGTGCGCGACGGCCAATTCGTCCCATTCGTTGCGGAAGTCAAGCTCTTCGGATCGCTCGCCGCAGAGGACGCCTTCAATCGTTTCGTCGGAAACCAATCCCGACTCCAGCGGGTAGGCCCATACGCGCTTGCGGCCGCGAAGGTGCCAGAGGATGTTCGCCGGGCAATCGAGGTGGTAGTACACCATGGCGCCGGGCGAGGAGATCAGCAGGTTCGCGGAGTGGTTGAAGGTGTCGAGCCCCGGGCAGGCGTGCTCGAGATTTTCGTACAGGGCGAGCACTAGCTCGGCGTATTCCGGGTGATGATCCATCACGCGGCGTACATTGAGCCACACGTGCCCCGTGCGGGCGGCTTCGAGCAGTTCAGCGGCGTCGAGATTGCCGGCGCGGCCTTCTTGCCAATCGGAGCGGCGGACGGGGTCGTCGCCCATGGTGTTGATGCCGAGGTCGCGGCGGGGGTGGCGGTCCAGGAGTTGGACAAGCTGATCGTCGTCGAACAGTTCCAGCGTGTTGAGTCGGTGCTGCGCGACGAAGACGTTCCGCTCCATGCGCTCCGCTTGTTCGGGGGTCCAGTTTTCCAGGAGTCGAAGCGAGTGGGCCATGGAGTGAATCCGCGGTTTGGAGGAGCAGTTTTCAGGGCTGTCCTGCAAGCCTAGTTTGCGGGAATTCGCGGGGCAGGGTGCACCGTGGCGAAGAGCGATCAAGGCTCGAACGGCGCATGTGGCAGGATCGCGCATCCGTTACAACCGGGCGCTTTCGATGTAGCCCCGGCCTCTGGCCGGGGGGAACGTGGCGCGA
>JBGSYU010000743.1:0-2472 GCA_041750715.1 Lacipirellula sp. | reverse complement strand
GCTCGCACCCCTCGTAATCGCAGCCCCACGACCAAGAGTTGCGGAACCACAGCGTCGGCAGCAGATGGAATTCGGCAGCCTCGTCGCCGCGGTTGACGACCGTGACGCGAATCAGGATGTCGTTCTCGCTCGCCTTGGCGTACTCGGCGAACACGTCGAAATACTTTCGCTCGTCGAACACGCCCGTGTCGTCGAGCTCGAACTCCGGGCTGGTCTTGTTGCGGCGGCTGTTCTCTTCGCAGATCCGCGCGTAGGGGTATTCGTAAGGGTACTTGTACAGCCCCTTCATGTACGAGTGCGTCGGCGTCGAGTCGAGGTAGTAGTAGTTCTCCTTGCAGTCCTCACCGTGATTCCCTTCGGGACCGGTGAGACCGAACAGGCGTTCTTTCAGGATCGGGTCTTTCCCGTTCCACATGCACAGGGCAAAGCACAGCCGGCACTGCCGGTCGGTGATGCCCATGATGCCGTCTTCGCCCCAGCGATACGCCCGGCTGCGCGATTGCTCGTGGCTGAAATACGTCCAGCACGACCCATCCGCCGAGTAATCCTCGCGCACCGTCCCCCACTGCCGCTCCGACACGTAAGGCCCCCACCGTTTCCAGTTGGCCCCGCGGTGCGCGTCTTGTTCGAGCCGTTCGGCTTCCGCCCATTTGGTCGTTTCCGTCGACATGATGTGTAACCTCTTGCCTGCGACCCCGAGAGCTACTGCGAGCCCCATAGGATAAGCGTGAGCCCGGCAGGAACCAAATCCGCCGCGGCTTGACGCACGGCCCGCCCCGCCCGACATTTCTACGCATGAAGAACGGCAAACTTGGAGCGGCGATTTTCGGGGCCGGTTGGGTCGCGGGCGAGCACGGCAAAGCCTACCAGGCCAACGCGCGGATGCAGCTCGTCGCGGTGGGCAGCCGAAAGCTCGAATCCGCCAAGAAGTGCGCAGAATATGCCGGTGCACCGGGCGCGTTCACGACGACCGATTACGACGCACTCCTCAAGCATCCCGACGTCGACGTCATCTCCATCTGCACCCCGCCGGACATCCACCCCGACCTGACGATCCGCGCGGCCAAAGCCGGCAAGCACGTCTGCATCGAGAAGCCCATCGCCCTCGACTGGAAAAGCTGCCTGGAGATGCAGAATGCCGTGAAGTCCGCGGGCGTGAAATCGATCGTCTGCTTCAGCCTGCGCTGGAACCCCTCGATGCAGACCACCCGCGCCATGCTCGACGCCGGCGCGATCGGCAAGCCGTACTACGTCGAGGTCGACTACTGGCACGGCATGAAGAAGTGGTACCCGCAATACCCCTGGAGCGTGAAGAAGCCGCAGGGCGGAAGCTCGCTGCTCTCGGCAGGCTGCCACGCCATCGACGCCATGCGCTGGTACGCGGGGCTGACGAATGACGTCGTCGAAGTCATGGCCTACGGCGCCAGCCACAAGGGCACCAACCCCGACTGGGGCTACGACCCCACCACGGTGCTCATCTGCAAATTCAAAGACGGCACGATCGGCAAGTGCGCCAGCATCCTCGACTGCGTGATGCCCTACCAGTTAAACATCGACATCGCCGGCACAAAAGGCACGATCCGCGACAACCGCGTGTGGAGCGAAACCCTCATGCCCGGCCAAACCGGCTGGGCCACGATTCCCAGCATCCTCCCCGACTCCGGCGACGTCACCCACCACCCCTTCACGCCCCAGATGGAAACCTTCGCCGCCGGGATATTGGACGGTAAGCCCATCAGCCCGGACCTCGACGACGCCGTCAAGACGCACGAGCTGATCTTCGCGGCCGATAAGTCGGCGGAGACCGGCGCTCCGGTAAAACTGCCGCTGGGGCGATAAGAACGGACGCGCGCGCGATGTAGGCGGGGCATCCCCTCGTCTCCGCGTGGCGCCGTTGAGTGCAGACTCGGCGCCGCTGAGTCTACATTCGGCGCCGCAGAGTCTAGACTCGGCGCCGCTGCGCTACTTCGGCGCCTCCGAGTCTGGACTCGGCGCCGTTACGTCTGCACTCGGCGCCGTCGAGTGTGGAATCAGAACCCTTAAACGCACACTCAGCGTCGCCGAGTCTGGACTCAGCCCTACCGAGTCTGGATTTGGCGCCACGGAATGAGCGCGTGGACGTGCCAGCGAACGGCTTTTCCTCGCCGTGTCGTTCCGATAAAACATCCCGACTATGCCGACCTGGGAGTTAGTGCCGCGTGAGGTGCCGAAGGTTTCCACGCGTTTTCGGACGATTGTGACGCCGATCCCCGCGCCGGGGTCGATTCCGATCCTGGAGAGTCTCCGCACGTACGAGCCGCAGTCGATGAGCGGCCAGCCGCCGATCCTGTGGGACAAGGCCGAGGGTTTCACCGTCTCCGACCGCTGGGGCAACCGCTGGCTCGACTGGTCGTCGGGTGTACTTGTGGCGAACGCGGGACACTCACATCCCGCGATTCGCCAAGCGATCGTCGACCAGGCGAACGCCGGGCT
>JBGSYU010000742.1:0-3951 GCA_041750715.1 Lacipirellula sp. | reverse complement strand
GATTGCCCGGGCGTGAGATGGAAGTGCAACGGGTGGCCTTCGCCATCGCAGAGGAGGTGGATTTTTGTGGAAAAACCTCCGCAAGAACGGCCTAATGCGTGGTCGTCCGGCTCCGCCGGGTCGTTTTTTTCCCACCGCCACCGGCGCCCCGTGCCCCGCGGACGACGGGGCCGTCCACACACCACACCTCCAGGTCGATCTCCCCCAATTCGACGCGCGCCGCGCGCAACCGATGAAGAATCTCGTCGAGCGTGCCGTCGGCGTTCCATTTGTCGAACAGGTCCCACACGGCGCCCCATTTCCCAAATTCCTCCGGCAAATCGCGCCATGGCGCGCCGGTTCTCATGATCCACAAAATGCCATCCACGACATCACGCCGACTGACCGGCGGTCTTCCCGTTGAAGCCGGTGGCGGAAAAACGCCGACAATCAGTCCCCATTGTTCGTTCGTCAATCGATTTCGAATCATGACCGCCCTCCGTGGCAAAGAAAAACATCAAACCATCAATGTTTGACCCGAATGCCAATTTCCACGGAAGAACAGTTTTCCGACAAAGCCTAATAATCGCTAATCAGGATTAGCGATTATTAGTGGTCCCCTCCTTTCTTCGTCTTCTTGGCGCGTCCTTTGCGCCTTGGCGCCTTTGCGAGAGACAGTTCATGATTGCAAGAGGATTGAGATGGCTGACGAGTTGATTAAATACGACCCCAGCGGCGCGTTTTTGCCGGAGCATGGGATCACTCCGGCGGACTTGGCGGGACTGGGTTCGCGGCTCGATGATGCGCGGGACGAGGTGATGAGCGACGCCCAGTTGTGGGCCGACGCGGTGTCGGAGATCCCCGCGGAGAAGCGACCGCTGGATGCGGGGTTTCATGAGTTGCCGGATCGGCTGCTGGCGGACTACCGCTCGCATGGTGCGAGGAGCGAGGTGGCGCGAATCAAGGCGGCGGCCGATCGGTTGAGCGCGGCGGTCGACGACGTGGTGGTGCTGGGTATCGGCGGTTCGTACATGGGCGCCCGGGCGCTGCTTGAGGGGTGTTGCCATCAGTACTACAACGAAGTCTCCGAGATGATGCGGCGCGGTCGGCCGCGGATTTATTTCGAGGGGAACAACGTCGACAACGATGCCCTGCTCGACCTGCAGCGGCTGCTGCAGAGTCGCGGCGACAAGTGGGGCATCTGCGTGATCAGCAAGAGCGGCGGGACGCTGGAGACGGCGGCCGCGTTTCGGATTCTGCTCCGCGACTTGAAGGCTTCGCTAAGCCGCGAAGCGGCGGGGGGCGTCGGCAAGCTTGTGTTGCCGGTGACGGGGACGAGCGGGAAGTTGTATGAGTTGGCCCGCGAGCTCGGGTGCGAGGAAATGTTTGCCGTGCCGGACGGCGTGGGGGGGCGGTTTTCCATTTTGTCCGCGGTGGGACTCGTGCCGGCGGCCTTGATGGGGCTCGACGTCGAGCGGCTGCTCATGGGCGCCGCGGCGATGAACGAGCACTTCCGCAACAAGGGGCCGGCGGAGAACATCGTGCTGCAATTCGTCGGCGTCTGCCATCTTATGGAGAAGCTGCGCGGCTGCACGACGCGCGTTCTGTCGACCTGGGGCAAGCGACTGGAAGCGGCGGGGCTGTGGTACGACCAGTTGCTCGCCGAGAGTCTGGGCAAGAAGGAGCGCGGGGCGTTGCCGCTCACCGTGGTCAACACGCGCGATCTGCATAGCCGGGGGCAGCAGCATCAGGAGGGAGCGCGAGACAAGCTCATTACGAATCTCATTGTCGATCGGCCGCGAGGCGCGCCGATTCGCATCGGCAAGAGCGACCTCGATCAGGACGGCCTCAATGAACTCGCCGACAAGTCGCTGGCGGACGTGATGGCGGCGGCGATCGAGGGGACGAATCAAGCGTACCGCGAAGACGATCGCCCGACGACAGATTTGCGGCTGCCGCGGCTCGATGAATACACGCTGGGACAGTTCTTCCAGATGATGATGCTGGCGACGGTCGTCGAAGGGCGCCTCATCGGCGTCAATCCCTACGGGCAGCCGGGGGTTGAGGCGTATAAGAAGAACATGAACGCGATTCTGCGGCGGTGAGCACACACTTAGCCCCCGGTCAGTGACCGGGGGCTTAATGATCACTTTGGTCGCAGCAATTTATCGAGCGCCTTGTTCAGCTCGTCGCCGAGGAGACCGCCCGCCGCGGCTTGGGCGGCTTGGGTTAGAAAGGCGCCGATCGCGCGTTCGTCGATGTTGGGTTTGGCGAACGTGCCGGTGACGGGGATGCGAATTGATTGGCCGATGAGCGGCTGCAGGGCCGGTTTGCTGCCGACCCATTTGGCTTGGATCGGGACTTCGATCTCTAGCGCGAGCGATTCGTCGAAGCCGACGGAGCCTTGCGAGCGAACGGGTACGTCGTCGATGAGGAACTCGAGGTTGCGGTGGTACACGCGGCCATCGACGACTTGGATATCGATCGCCCGCTCGGTCATGGTAATGCCCTTGATCGCTTGCGCCGGCTGCGGCGGTTGCAGCACGCCGCCCAAAAGTCCTTCGAGCGGATTTCCCCCGCCGCCTTGGGCGGTCTTGCCGAAGCCTTCGATTTGGCGGATGAGGCCGGTGATGCTTTGGATCATCGGGCCCGGCATTACGGCGAGATTGTGAATCGTGAGCCGCCCGTTGAGTCGGCCTTGCTTCGGCTGCCGCAGCGGTATCTGGACGCCTTCCATAAAGAACGAGAACGAGCCCTCGGTCCGCGTGGCGCCGGCGACGATGGGGGCGGCGTACTTGAGCATCCGCTCGCTCACCTCGGCGGAGATGGCGACGTTGGAAATCATTTGGCCAGGGGCGAGTTCGAGCACCTGCGGCGCGGGGTCGAGGGTGATGCGTGGCTGCAGGCTCACGCGGCCGCCCTGCCCTACCGTGAGCTCCAGCGGCGTGAATTGGATTTGGCCTTCGCGGACGTTGGCGGTGAGGCGTGCAGCACCGACGGGGAGGCCGTCGAGGTTGGCGGCGGCCCAGCCGGTTTCGGTGGCGACTTGCCAGCGGCGCGACCAGGGGGTCGCGAGGGGGTTGGGGGCTAGGGACTGGGGGCTGGGGGGAGTGGCGTCGGCGTTCCAGGTTGATTCGGTGGAAACCGTGGTCACTGGCACGCCGGGGGCGGGGACGCCCCGGCTCGCTTCTGCGTTTAGGCGGCCCGTGGCTTGGAGTCTGGCAGTATTGGCGCCTTGGAAATGGACGTTGGGGCCTAGGTAAGTCGCGAGCAGGTTCGCTAGTTCGGCAGCGTCGTAGGTTACGTTCACGTCGCCGCGCACCAGGCCGGCGGTGCGGAATTGTTCGACGACGGCGGCGCCCTGCATTTGCACCGTCTTGCCGGTGAGGCGCACGTTGGAGAATTGCAGGCGGTCGTCGGCGTTGGTGTAGACGGCTTCGGTGGCGAGGTCGATGCGGGGTTCATCCCACGCGACGGCGCCGTCGGCGGCATTCACCAATTGGAAAGGTTCGGCCTTGAATGTTAGCGTTGAGGTTGCGCGGGTGGCGTCGCTCGTGAGTTGCAGCAGGCCTTCGAAGGCCCCCCGCGGACGGAGGCCTTCTGGCGTGGCGCCGAGGAGATTGCCCCAGGCGCTCACGCGCTCGAAGTCGCCGCGGAACGCGATGCGGCCGCGGGCGGTGGGCGGGCCGGTTTCGCCGAGCTGGACGGAGACGCCGCTGGCGCGTGCGGCGACGGTGCTGCTGGTGATTTGCAGATCATTGGATTCGATCGCCCGCGTTTGTGAATCCCAGCGGAAGTCGCCGGTAGACTTCATGCGCGGCTCGACGATGGTGGTGCCGCCGACCTGAGCGCGGAAGTCGGTGACATCCAAATCCGACTCCGTGACGTGTACGAAGCCTGTGCGGGCGCGAAGCTGCGCGGCGAGCGTCGCCCGGCCGGCGAGTTGCTCGGGCACGCCGGCGACCCAGGGGC
>JBGSYU010000741.1:0-6813 GCA_041750715.1 Lacipirellula sp. | reverse complement strand
CCGACAATCAGTCCCCATTGTTCGTTCGTCAATCGATTTCGAATCATGACCGCCCTCCGTGGCAAAGAAAAACATCAAACCATCAATGTTTGATCCGAATGCCAATTTCCACGGAAGATCAGTTTTCCGACAAAGCCTAGGAGAATACACAAAATACGATAAGGTCAGTTCCACGTTCCACGGGGGTGCGTCGCGGCCGCGCGCTTCACCGGCGGGCTGATAGCCCGCAGCTAGGAACTACTAACGCGGAACTGCATCACTCACGCGACAGGTAGCGTGGGGCGCCGCCGAGACTTACGGCTGGACGGACGGCGCGATCACGCCCACGAACAAACCGCCGTCGGTGTGCCACCGGTCTCCGCCACCGTTGACGCCTTCGCACTTTTTGTGAAAGCCGGCTTCGACGTATTGGTCGGCCAAATCGCCGGTCGCTTCGAGATCGGCGAACAGGCGGTCGCGCTCCACGTCGACGTTCCCGGAGATGTGATGGGTGATCTGGCCGGTGGTATCGCTGAGGCCGACGCGCTCGTCGTACGAGGCGGAGCCGATCCACATCGGCTGGCCGTCGTCGCCGGCTTTCTTCGTTTTCCAGAATCGCACATGGTTACGCTGCCGTGGGTTGTCGCCGACGGGCTGCTCGAACACGAGGTCTTCCTTGCGGCCGAAGAGGTAGAGACTGCTGACCGGGGCCTCGGCGTCGGGGCGCGAGAGGATCGTGCCCTCGGCGATTTTCAAATCGCTACGAAGGCCGAGTGCGGCAGCGGGGTACCATTTGGCGGCCTGCATAATGGCGTCGATTTCGGCCTGAGTGCCGATGAGGGCCACGTTGAGCGGGTCGCCTGGATGGCCGTCGCCAGTTTCGGTGACGCGGGGATTGTCGTCGAACGACGGATGACGATCGGCGTATTCTTCCCAGGCAAGCGGGAGGATGAGATACGCTCCGAGGAGCCAGAGGGCGACGACCGAGCCAAAGGCGGTCGCGACTTTACGCTTCTTGCTGTGGCGCCGATGGGCGTGGGGGGAGTGATGGCCGTGGGCTTTGTCATCGGGTTGTTGAGGCGAGGGGGCTGAGTTTTCCACGATTTCACCGATTTCGTTCAAGGCGGTTTTCAGATTGGCGTAGCGACCGTCATCCTGAGCGGAGCGAAGGATCTAGCGTGACTCCAAATTCTTCGCTTCACTCAGAATGACGCCGTCAAGGGAGGGGGATTCAGCGCGAATCTCCGCGACTTCTTCCGTCGAGTACATGCCGACCAGCCGGGCGATCAGCATCCCCATAAACAACATACCGACGATCGCTTCGACCATCACCAGCATTCGCGCCAGGTTCGATATAGGAACGATGTCGTTGTCGCTGATGGGCGCGAGCGTGCCGAAGCTGAAGTACAAGGCCTCGAAGCCGTCGATGGAGCGCTTGCCGGAGGCGGTTTCGGTGACGGAGAACGACTCGGGCGAGACGCGCCACAGAAGTTCGTAGGCCATCGCCCAGACGATGCCCAGCATCAGGTAGGTCGAGATGGCCGCGCAGAGGACTTCGGAATTGACCCGTTCGGCCCGCAGGATGAAGGCGAATAGGTGGAAAATGACGAACGCGGCGAACACGATCGCAGCGACCAATCCTGTGCTTCGCGGAAGGCTATCGGGCTGGGCGTGGTGCAGCCAGGTTCCGACCAAGGCGGGGATCACGAGCACGACCCCCGCGACGAGCGATCGCCGGCTGCCGCCGACGGCCAGCACCGCCGACAGCAGCACGAGGGTCATGAGGATCGCCTCGATTAAGGGGCCGTTCTGCAGTTCCTCGACGAACGGCGTGACGACCAACAGCGCCACCAGCGCAATGAGGAAGTGCGCGACCGAGAACCGGCGCACGCCCTCGCTGCTAGTCCTGTTGTCGGCGAGTCTCAATCGAGCGGGTCTCACCATCGGATGGCGTCTGCGTCCGTACCGTTAATCTTACGACGCTTCCTTAACCGCGGGCGGTTTCCACGTGCCATGGCCGGCCGGGAGGATCGAGGGCGGCGTTTCCTTCGGCCAGTAGAGGCGCATGACGAGATAAATCGGGCCATCGGGCGCAGGCAGCCAGTTGGATTCCTTGGTAGCGCCCGGCGACTTGTTCTGGATGTACAGCGTGACCGAGCCGACGGCGTTCTTGGTCAGCTCCGGCAGCATCGGCGAGTTGACGAGGTAGCGGTTGATGGGGTTTTCGATAAGAAATTGCGTTTTGCCGTCGTACATGGTCACCGACCAGAAGGCGTTCACCGGCGGGAGCTGCCCGCCGGGGAAGGTGAGCGTGTAGTTGTGCTTGCTGCCGTCGAGCGGTTCGCCGGTCTCCGTCGTGCGCGTCATCGGATACGTAGCTTCCACGGCGTCATTTCCGTAGATGCCGCCCTTGGCGGCGGCGGCGCGCATGAGCCAATCGCCGTTGTAGAAAGCGCGGTCGCCGAAGAATGAACCGACGCCCCAGCCGTTGATCTTCTTCATTCCGCTCGCTAGGAACTCGTCCACTTTTTCGGCGCCCGCCTTCATTCCTAGCAGCATTGCCGCTTGGTGTTCCGGCGACAGACTCTCGAACTCGAAAGTCTTGTCCGGTCCGACGCCGATACTGGCGAGCTTGGCGCGGATCTCCTTGCTGTCCGGCGACGGCGGCACGAACTGGAGGGCTGCGTCGAGATACGCGTAGAAGTTTTCCTCGATGCCCTCCGTGGTGGCTGGGAGGAACTCGATCTTCGGCGCGGCCTGCGGCGCGGATTGCTTCAGAAACGCGGAGAGCGGCTGCGTTTTGTAACCCGCCTGCACCTTCACCACATTCGGCATGTCTTCGGCGTTGAAAAGCTGCGTGCGGAAAACAGTGAGCGCGAAGGGCGTCTGCGATTGGAAAACCTTCTTGATTCCCGTGGGCGCCTCGCCTTTCCAGTCGGGTCCGACGACGAGATAGTCGCCCGGCTCGGATCCCGTGGCGCGGCTACCGATGTAGCCGTAGTTGTAGGTATTGCCGTCGATCAACTGCACCGAGTAGTAACGCTCTTTTTCGACCGCCGGCACCGAGATCGCCATCGGCTCGGCGCGCAGATCGAGCCAGAGCATGGAGTAAGGCGTGTCGCTGTTCGGCGTGACGACCGCTGTGTCCTTGTAGGTAAAGACTCGCGCCTCATTACTGATTTTATTGAAAGGCCCCTTGTACTGGCTAGAGTCCTTATCCACGCAGAACTCATTCATCACCGCGTAATTCATCACGATCGGCAGACCGTAGATGAAGGCTTCCTCGGCGATGGCCTTGGATTCGGCGACGGTAGGCTTAGTCGCGTCTGTTTTCGCGGTCTGCGCGATGGCTTGTTTGAGGCAGGCGCCGTTGAGAAACAGGGGCGCGGCGAGGAAGGCGACTAAGGCCCTAGTAATGATTGTGCGCGGGGTGGCGGTCATTAATTTGCCTCGTAGGTTTCGTTGTGTTGGTCGATTCAACTTGGTCGTCGCCGTGTCTGTTCCTTGGCTTCGTGTGCGCGAACGGACACAACCCCGCAGCGGGGCTACACGTCACTCCTGAAGGTGCGACTCGCTCGCCTAGTCCCTGGCTGTGGCGAGCCGTTTTTGCGTGACCTTCCGGTCGGCCTCCGTCAGCTGCGACGGGCCGAGCTTGAACGTCAGCTTGTCAATCGTTCCGGTGAAGGGAAACGGCAGCTCGTAGCTGTCATCCACCCCCGTGCGGGTATCGCTGCCAATATCGAACGACTCGTCGATCGCCATGAGCATCGAAATCGTGTGCGGAATATCTTTTTTTGCGAGTTCCGTTTTATCCACTGTGAGCACGCCCGTTCCGCCCTTCGCCGGGCCGGGGCCGTCGTATTTGAAGTCGAAGACAAGCGTGTGCTTGCCAGGCGTTAGTGCGTCGTTGCCTTCCCAGCGGAACCGCTCCAGATCGAGGAAGTTGTAGATGAACACCGGCTTGCCCTTCTGCAGGTACAGGCCGTATCCGCCAAAACGCCCGCCCATCGTCGCGATCATCCCCTCCGCGCCGTCTTCGGGAACGGTGATCTCGGCGGTGATGGTGAAATCCTTGTTCAAAATGCTCGGAGCATTTCCGATGGGAATGCCTGGGTTCTCACCCGAATAGGTGAAAACGTCTTGCCCCGCGACCGCACTTGGTCGCGGCGTGACCAAGCGCGTGAGTAGCGTGTTGTCCAAGGGGAAGACTTGGTATTTTTCTGCCTCTTCAAGAAAAACCGCCTGCAACTCCTTGAGCTTGTCGGGATTCTTGGCAGCCAGGTCGTTATTCTGCGAGAAGTCTTCGGTGATGTTGTAAAGTTCCCATGCGTAGTCGTTGACGTCGGGCAACTTGCCCGTCCCCATCAGCCAAGGCGGGGCGAATGGAGTCGTGCAGGCGTACCAGCCGTCGTGGTAGATGCCGCGGTTGCAGAACATCTCGAAATATTGCGTGTCTCGCTTCGACGGCGCGTCGGCATTCCCGGAATCGAACGTGTAAGCCATGCTCACGCCTTCGATGGGCTTTTGCTTGATGCCGTCGACAATATCCGGCGCCGGGACGCCGGTGGCTTCCAGGATCGTCGGCACGATGTCGATCATGTGATGAAACTGCGTGCGGACGCCGCCCACATCCTTGATGTGGCCGGGCCAGGACATGACCATCCCTTGCCGGGTGCCGCCGAAGTGCGACGCAACTTGTTTGGTCCACTTGAACGGCGTATCAAACGCCCACGACCATGCCACCGACATATGTGGGTAAGTCTTGTCCAAACCCCAGTCGTCGTAGTGCGCCATCTGTACGGCCTCGGGCAGGGTCAGAATGCCGTTGTAAGCGGTCATCTGGTTGAAGGTGCCCTCCACGGTGCCTTCGGCGCTGGTGCCGTTGTCGCCGCTGATGTAGATGATCAGCGTGTTATCCAGTTCTCCCATGTCCTCGACCGCTTGGATGACGCGGCCAATCTCATGGTCCGTGTAGGCCGCATAGCCGGCGAAGGTTTCCGCCTCGCGTGCATAGAGTTTTTTTTGCGTCGGTGACAGCGAATCCCACTTCGGTAGGCTGTCCGGCCAAGGCGTGAGCTGCGTGTTTTCCGGGATAACGCCGAGTCGCTTCTGGTTGGCGAAGATCTCCTCGCGCAACTTGTTCCAGCCCATGTCAAACTTGCCTTTAAACTTGTCCCGCCACTCTTGCTTCGGCTGGTGCGGCGAGTGGGTGCCGCCGGGCACGTAGTAGACGAAGAACGGCTGATCGGGGGCGGCCGCGTTCAGGCTGCTCATGTATTTGATGGCTTCGTCCGCCATGTCGGTGATGAGGTTGTAGTCCTTCTTGCCGACATAGGGGAAAATCTGGGTATGATCGCGGAACAAGTAAGGCGTCCACTGGTCCGTCTCGCCGCCCATGAACCCGTAGAAATACTCAAAGCCCATCCCCGACGGCCATTGGTCAAAAGGCCCGGACACGCTGTACTGGTAGGTGGGGGTGTTATGGTTCTTGCCAAACCACGACGTGGCATAGCCATTCTCTTTGAGGATTTCGCCAACGGTGGCGCTTTCAGGTCCGATGACGGAATCGTAGCCTGGGAAGCCGGTGGACAATTCGCCGATGACGCCATTGCCGACCGAGTGGTGGTTGCGGCCGGTGATCAGCGCCGCCCGTGTGGGCGAGCAAAGTGCGGTAGAGCAAAACTGAGTGAACCGCAATCCCGCCTTGGCGACGCGGTCCATGGTCGGCGTTGGGATGACGCCGCCGAACGTTCCCGAAACGCCGTAGCCCTGGTCGTCCGTCATGATGAGCAGCACGTTCGGCGCGCCTTTGCGCGGCACGACGCGCGGCTGCCAGTACGGCTTGGAGTCTTTAGCACTTTCCTTAATCACGCCGCCGAACTTCCCCGGAGGCGGCGGCAGTTCATTTCCCTTAATAACCTCAGTGGCGCTGGGTGACCCCGGCGTGCCGCTGATCTCTCGGGCACGAGCTGGGAAGGCGATCAACATGGCCGCAGACACTGCCAACATTGAGGAGCTGCAATGGTGTAACGTGTTTAGCGGTTTCATGAATTTATTCCTCAGAGAAATAGTGCTTCGCTGGTAGATTTGACGACATCGGCCTGTCGATAACGCGCGTTACTTGGGAGAGGCGGCATCACTTGAAGCTTGTTCCGCTTGCTTCAGTCGTACCAGCAGCCACTGCTCCGTCTGGTCCTTGCCCAAGTGCAGCAGGCACGGCGCTTCATCCTTAGTAAGGTTATACAGGCCCGTTTCAATGACATTTGTGGTTTCATCGCCGACAGTGAATGCGACGCGCTGCGTCTTTTTGTCGATGGAACCCTGAATGACTTGGTTTTGCTTCGTCGCTGAGTCCGTGTAGTTGCCGCGAATAACGCCATCCTTATTTACGGCGAGCTGGATGCTAATGTCGGATGTGGTCTGATCGGGTTTCGTGAAGGCGAACACGCCCAACGGGAGCCAGTCGCCGTCCGGAGGAGCGGCTTCCGCAGCCCCCGTCGCGGCAATCTGAGTCGCTTGATCGTAAAACTGTTCGGTTGTTCCCGCGTCATCGCCGTTGACGTACACGTTGCCGTCTTCGAAGGTGACGTTGTTGCCGTAGTCGTAATACGCGGGCGGCTCCTCGGAATAACCGCAGTAGGACGACGCCGAATCCCATGTACACGCATTCCAAGCGGCGCCCGCGGCCCAACTGGCTGCCAGCCAAGCGCCTGGATATTGTGCGTACCAACCCCGACCGTAAACGCCCCAGTGCGAGTAGTTGGTTCTCACAGCGGCGCCGGCCATGTAGCGACCCGATGGCGTGACGCGGGCGAATCCCGCCGCGGCGCCTTG
>JBGSYU010000740.1:0-11311 GCA_041750715.1 Lacipirellula sp. | reverse complement strand
GCAGTCGTCCGTCGTCGACCAGGCGCCGAACCTCGTGCTGCTCACGCCCGAGTGCGAGGGCGAGGCGTGCGCCCTTCAGCCGCTTCCCAGCCCGGACGAGACCTACCACCTGCTCACGCCCGCCGACTGCCAATGCCGGGCGGCCGCCAACGCGAACTTGGCTAACATGGTCGAGCTCGAGGAGCATTGGGCCAGCGTGATCATCGAGTGCGATTCGAAGATAGTCCAGGAGAATCTGTGCCTTCAGCGCGACTTGCTGGAGCTACATGCCGTCGACGTCCGTAACAAGGCGGCAGGAGCCGCGCTGGAAGCTTACTATCAATTGGCCGGTCTGGAGGCCCGCAAGCATTACCTCGAGCAGGCGATTCTCGAGGCCACGCGTTCGCGGGATCGCGCCGACAAACTTCGCGACTCGGGCCTTCCGGCTGATATCGACCGCGACGAGCTCTCCATTCGGCTGAGCAAGCTTGAGGACCAACGCCTGCAGCTCGATTACGCCCGCGTGCGGCTCAACGGCACGCTGCAAAAGCAGCTTGGTTGCCCCGTGTCGGAGACTAGCTTCTTTTGGCCGCAACTCGATTGGGCCCCCGATATGGGCGCCCTCGATCCCGAGGCCGAGCTCGCCGCAGGCCTGCCGAATCGAATCGATCTTCGCGGCGTTGCGCTGGTGCTCTGCAATTTGGAAAAGTCCACGCTCCGAGTTGCCCGCGGCGTGCTTGCCGTGGCGGACGGGACGTTAGGCTCGGTCGAGCCCACGGAGGGCATCGTGCATCGCATCCGCTGCATTAGCTGCACCGACCACGAGGTCGACGTCCGCTGCCGGCAGCTCACGATGCTCTACGACGACACCGAGCAACTAGCGACCGCCGAAATCAAGGGCGCCGTTTACCAGGTGGTTTTACAGCAGCAACGAGTTGCGGTATCCGTTAAGGCCGTCGAAGCCCGTCGCGCGAACCTGGAAGCGATGACCGCTCGTCGCGACGCCGACGACGTGCAGGTCTTCGAGATCAGCGGCGCCCGCGGACGACTCTTCGACGCCGAGTCCGACTTGATCGAACAATCGGCCTCGCTAAAGATTGCCGCGGTACGACTTCGCCAGGCGCAAGCTTCGCTGGCGATCGAATGCGGCTACTGCGCTAAACTCTGCTGCGAATGCTCGTGCAACGGCGCCTGCACGCGCTGCCAGGCTCGCACCTGCTGCCCCGGCGAGCTGCCTTGCCGCTGCGAGAAGTGCAGGCGAAATTAAACTTCGCCTGTGGGCCGGCCGTCTTTGTTTCGCCTGTAGCCTGTAGCCGGCCTCTGTGAGGCCGGCCGTTCGTTGCAGGCGCCGGGGTCACAGACCCCGCCTACAGTGTTACGTCCGGCTCGCAAGCACGGTGCGTAGTTCATCGACGAACGTCTTGCTGCGGGCAAGTACGTCCTTAAATTCGGCTTTCCCGAGCGTGTAAAAAACGCAGTTCGCTCGCGCTACGACGGTCGCATTGCGTGGCTCATCGCGCAAGAGCGCGGCCTCGCCGAAGTATTGCCCCTCGCCCAGTTCGGCGACCGTCCGCGGTTGCCCGCGATCCTCAATCACGACCTCAACCCGACCGCTACGAATCAGGTAAAACAACTCGCCGGGGTCGCCCTGACGGATCACAATATCGCCCGCCTGGGCTTCGTCGACCATCATCTTGTCGGCCACCTCGGAGAGGGTGCTGGTCTGCAGGTCGGCAAACAGCGGGAACTGCCGCAAGAATACGCAGATGACCGAAGTTTCGTGGACGGCGACGTCCGATCTGATCCTCCCATCCACCATGTTCACGATGCGGTCCGCCACGTCGAGAATGCGATTGTCGTGGGTGACCATGATGATGGTGCAGCCCTCGTCGCGGGCAAGCTCTTGAAAGAGCGTGACCACTTCGCGTCCCGACTTCTCGTCGAGGGCCGCAGTCGGCTCGTCCGCCAGCACGAGTTTCGGTTGGTGGACCAGCCCGCGGGCAATGGCCACGCGCTGCTTCTGACCGCCGGAGAGCGATTTGGGCTTGTAGTGAATGCGCTGCCCCAGACCGAGGCGGTTCAAGAGGAGGTCGATCCGCTCTTTGGCCAGCGATCGATCCATGCCTTGCAGCTCGGCCGCCATATTGACGTTCTGAAAGGCGGTGAGCGACTCGAACAAATTGTGGGCCTGAAAGATAAAGCCCATCTCGCGCCGCAAATTCACCGCGTCGTCTCGGCTGGCGCCATTCAGCTCGTTGCCGAGCACCTTTAGGCTTCCCTCTTGCACGGTTCGCAACGTGCCGATGAGCGTCAGCAGGGTCGTTTTTCCCGAACCCGACGGACCGGTCATGATCACGATTTCGCCGCGGCGGACTTCGAGGTTGTTCTGATGCAGCGCCTGTTTGCGCAGTTCGCCTTCGCCAAAATGATGGTTGAGCTGCGAGACCTTGATGGTCTTGGGAATGTGATTCCCGTTGGCATACGCGCCGCTTGTGGCGGGGAGTGAATTGAAGTTGGGCATTTCGAGCGTCCTGTTCCGGCAAGAGCCTCAGAACAAATTAGCGGGATCGGCCGCCAAGAGTTTTCGTACCGCCAGCAGTCCCGAGCCGATGCACATCGCATTGGTAAGTATTAACACCAGCACGATGGAATCCAGGGTCATTCGTAGCTGGAGGCCCGTCGCCTCGGCAAGCACCGTGTAAAGTCCCGTGCTGACAATCAGTCCCGGCACGAATCCTATCAGCGACAAGAGCACGGCTTCAACCACGATCAATCGCAAGAAGTAGCTTGCCGGGTAACCCATGGCCTTCAACGTGGCGAACTCCGGCATGTGATCGGCGATGTCGGAGTAAATGACTTGATAGCAAATGACCATCCCGACGACGAACCCGATGATTTTACCTGCCGTGAAGATAATGCCGATGGGAGTGCTCTCGTCCCAGAATTTTACCTCCTGGCTGCGAAACTGGCTGCGGGTGAGCACGAACACTCGGTCGTCCAATAAATTGTCGATCGCGTCGCGGACCTGCTCCTCGTCGGCGCCTTCGTCGATGTGGACGATTCCCAGGTCGACGACGCTTAGCGGATCGCCCGTTCGCACGCGCTGGGGGAAATAACTGGCGAAGGTTTCGGAACTCATGGCCAGGTTGCCGTCGTGGGCGAAATCGGTTCCCAGGGCAAATGTGCCGACGAGCGTCACTCGCCTGGCGCCCAATTCCACCGGCGCCTCGGACAACGCCCGCTGGTCGTCGAAGGGGAAGTCGAAAATATCGCGTTTGCTGCGAACGTCGATCAGGGCGGCATTGGGCGTTCGCAGTCGTGAGAGCTGAGCGTTGATATCCTCAGAACGAAAAATGGGATCTTGCAAACCGAAGCCGATGGAGCGAATCGGGTACGCTTTGCGCGACGCGCCGGGTTTAAGATTCTTCAGCCGCGATAGCGTTAGCTCGGTGTAAAGCGGATAGACTCCCGCCACGCCGCGCGCCGAGCGCGCCTGATTAACCAGTTCCAGCGGAAACCGTTTCTCCGCCGCGAGCGTGTACTTAGCGCGACTCACCAGGAAAATATCCCCCTGGAGGTCGTCGATCATTTTCACCTGGCTATCGAACAGCGCATTCTGAAAGCCAACCTGCGTGAACATCAGTAGCACCGCGAACCCAATGCCGGCTACGGCGACGATCAGCCTACGCCAGTCGTGCGTGAGGTTCTTCCAAGCCAGCGGCGTTTTGTTGAGCATTTGCATCAAAACAGATCCGCCGGGTCGGCTTGGAACAGCTTTCGCAATGCCGCCATTCCGGAGAGCACGCACATCAGCACGGTGAGCACCAGCACGGTTGCCATAATCTGCCACGTCATGACCATCGGTAGTCCCGATTGGCCGCCGACGAACTTGTACAGCGCCCAGGAAATCAGCAGCGACGGGAAATACCCCACCAGTGCCAGCAGAACCGACTGCTGCAGTACGACTGTCGCCAAATACCGATTCGGATAGCCCATGGCTTTCAGCGTCGCGTACTCGCCCATCATGTTCGCGATGTCGGACGACAGCACCTGGTAGACGATCGCCACGCCGACGAACAGCGCCACCCATACGCCGAAGTTGAAAATCTTTCCCAACGGCGTTTGTACGACCCACCGGTACTCTTCGCGCTCCTTAACGTCGGCGCGGGTGAGCACTTCGACGTCGGCCGGCCGCGACGAGGGCGGGGCGTCTGTCGTCACAGCGCCCAACAGCGCCTGAACGCGAAGCTTGGCCGCTTCGGGGTCCGTCCCCGAGCGAAGCGTAATTAGCCCCAGGTTCGTCTCATCCAAGGGCTGCCAGGGACAAGCCCTGGCGAAGCCGTCGAAGTTGGCGATGCACGCGCCATTTGCCGCCAACCCGGTGCCCAGTTCGACGACGCCGACGATCCTCACCCGCCCGCCGCCAAGCGCCGTCTCCACGCCGACGTCGTCTAGGTCGAATCGCGTGCCGTTCTTCGGCCCAAACTCCGGTTTACTCTTGCTATCGATCAGGACGAATCGCGGATCGGTGAGCTCTGCCGATTTAATACGAAGTTCGGCGGGGACGAACGGAGGATCATTCGGGTCGACGCCCATGCAAATGATGCCGCGCCAATCGCCGCTCCATTGGTCGGGCGGCACGTCGTCCGGCTGCGGAGCCTGCCATTCGCTAAGGCCCAGGTAGAACGGCTCGGCCTGCTGAACCTCGGGCAGCGATGCCGCCTGAAAAACCCGCTCTCGAGGAAACGACCGCGGCTCCGTGAGGTGCAAATACGCCGGCGAGCGGAGCATCAGATCAAACTCGAGCGCATCGTAAATTTGCGTCGCCGTCTTCCTCACCGCGCCCAGAAAGCCGAGCTGCATGAAGATCAAAATGACTGCGAACCCGACCCCGGCGAGCGCCACCGAAGTGCGGACTTTATTGTGGACGAGGTTATTCCAGGCGAGCGGCGTCTTCATATCGCACGGTGTCCGCCTGCTCCTATCGGCTTGTTGCCGATTGTCTCGCCGCGCTTGCGGATGGCTTGTCGCCGAACTCCAAAGTCACCTGGAGTCCTACCCGGCGACCCGCTTCAGCCGTCGCCGCTTGGTCCGCCGGATTGACGGCAACGCGTACCTCCACGACGGATCGATCGCTCGGCGCCAGCGGATTGCGATTGGTCAGCCCCGGGCTAGAGACCATCGAACCAATGCGCGTCACGGTTCCGCGAATGCCGCCCGGTTCGCCCGCGCTGCCATCCGCAAACTTGCCTGAAAAAGCCGGGCTGCGAATCACGACCGATTGACCGACGACCAATTCCTTCGCATCGGCTTCGTACACCTCGGCGATCGCGACCATCTCGCTGACGTCGCCCACTTCTAAAATCGGAATTTGTGCGACAAACTCGCCCGGTTGCAGCATGATGCGAAGGACGTCGAATTGGGTCGATCCGCCGTCGACATTCGGCGCCCGCAATACGGATTGCTCCAGTGACTCCACAGCCACTCGTCGCTCGATCTCGGCGAGTAACGATTGATCCACCGTCTCCGCAAGATCGAGGTTTTGCTGCGCCAAGGTCACGTTGGCCGCGGCCGCGTCGACCGCGCGCTTCGCGGCCTCGAGGGCATGAGGGTAAGCTGCCGCGGCCGCTTCGTATTCGTCGACCGCGCGATCGGCGGAATTGCGACGGCGGCGCAGCTGATGATCGGTAACGAGTTCCGAATCGGTCGCTTGTAGGCGCTCGAGTTGTCGGTAATCCTCCTGCGCGATGGCCGCCGCTTCGGACAAATTATGCAGTTGCTGTTGTTGCGCGAGCGCTTCCTGGTATTTGGCTTCCGTCTGGGCTCTGGTGGCGCGAGCCTGTTCCAACTGCGCTTTGGCGGCGCCCCGGTCGCGGTCGTGCTGCTTCTTCGCCATATCCAATTTTGCCGCAGCCGCCTCCAACTGCGTTTCGCGTAAGTCGTAGCTCCCGACCCGCGCAAGCTCCGCGCCCGCCGGGACCGTCGCACCTTCGACGACGCCTTTCGCAAAGTCTTTGAGCATCTCCCCCGGTAGTGCGCTGATGGAGATGATCCCGCCGGCCGGCTCCAGGCGGCCCAGTGCAACAACCTGACGCGGCGAAGCGGGCCCGCCGGCGCCAGTGGATTCGTCGTTTGCGTTGCGTCCGCACCCCAGCGTCGCCAAGCTCAGCGCAAGGCATGCAAACACCTTCTCGCAGCGTGAGCATCGAATTGTTGGATCGTAAATCATGTCGAAGAACGTAAATGACCGGCCGCACTTGGTCCGAGCGCCGGCGGCGGCACGTCGTTCAATTTTAAGCTGCCGCTTCCCCCGGCGGGACATTTCCGAGGCGTATTTCTCAGAATTGGCTTAGTCCGTGGGCGTCTCAATCAAACCGCTTTGCTTCCATACACTTAGGCGTATTCTGCCGGCAAATGCAACGCTCGAAATGCCTCACCCGCCGCCTCGAACCCGAAGGCTCTCCAATTCGTACCTAGGGACATTCGCGGAAGGATCCTAAACTGATTCTGTCGATTGCACCGGTCGTGCTTACTCAGACGACCTTCGGCCCCTAAAGGAGTGAAATCATGCGCCGCCTCCCCACGTTCATTTTCGGCATGGTTTCGGGCGGACTTCTGATCTTCGCCGCCCTGAACTACCACCTGATCAACGCCAACGACGGCATGCACCTCGTGCCCAAGGTCGACGCCACGCTCGCCGGGGCCTACGTCGACGTCCGCAACTTCGGTCCGCGCGACTGGGCGCAACACCCCGAAGTCGCGATGGCGCTATTCAAGGCGGACCGAGGCGACCTACTGGAAGCCGCCGCCGGTAACTCGCTCGAAGTCGGACTCGATCGGCTCTTGTCGCCGCCGGCCAAGTAGTTCGCGCAGCGGCGCCATGCGCCGTCGGTGCTTTCGGTTCGTCCCGCAACGTCGGCAGGACCTCTCGCATCGGCAATTCGACGAGCGTCCTGCAGACTTTCTTTTCCTAACTCGATACTTAGACGGCACGCCTAGAGGGCGATCTCCCGTCGATCATCGGCGCGTCGGGCGTCCGGCGCCACGGCACGCATCGCGGAGCTGCGCGACCATGGAATTTAACCGCAATCAGTACTTCTTCCTCGGCCTGGTCGTTTTGCTGATCGGCGTTCAGCTGCGCATGGTTAGCTCGTACACGCTTACGCACGAGGCCACCAAATTCCTTGCGGAACGCACGCATGACTCTGGCGCCGACAGTACGCTGTTCGCGCTAACGAGCGACTTGGGCGCAGGCCCGCAGAAAGTCATCCATCCGCCGGAATGGCTTGGCTGGTGCCTGATGTCAGTCGGCAGCGTTTTGATACTTCACAGCCTCGCCATGAAACGGCCCGGCGCCTAATGCAGTTGAACGGTTCCATGAATCGAACCTTCGCAGCCGCATCGCTCGCCACAGCATTGGTCGTTAGCGCAGCTGCATTGGCCGCGGGAGAACCAGAGTCGCCACCGATTCCGCGGCAGGCGGCGCCAGGAGGCCAAGCCCCGCCAATCGACCGCGAGCCGCTTCGAGACTCGGCGATTGACAGTGAAGCCGCAGAACTCGAACTGGCTAAATTGCGCCTTCGCGAAGGCGCCCGGCTGCGCGACGTTGCCGGACATTTCCATCGGACCGGCGATTCACTCACCTTCATCGACGGCGAAAATCGCGAGATCGGGGGGCTTCAAAACCTGAATCTCGAGCGGATCATTCGCATGCTTAAGTCGGTCGAGGAACCGGAAAGCGTTACCTGGAGCGTCAGCGGCGTGATTACCGAATTCTCAGGCCGCAACTACCTGCTCATCAGCCGCGCCGTCTTCAAGACCGCGTCACCTCCGCCGGCTCCGGAAAGCCTCGTGCAGCAACCGCCTTCACCGAAATAGGCGTCGCTAATTTGTAGCCCTCTCGCTCCGCGAGAGGAGATTTTGCTCGCCAAGCGTGCCGACCTAAGGAGTCCGGCATCAGGAGTCAGCAGTCAGGTTTCGGCGGGATGCCCGAGTGTTTGCTGACTCCTGACTCCTGAGATACTTTCCCCACTCTCCGTAACTTGAACATTCAGAGACCCCCAGATATCATCCTTAGATGACATGAGCAAGCGCGCCATCGGCCGTTTGCACGTCCATCATCTCGGAATTGGGGTCCCAATCGATCATGGCCAGCCCGCAGCGTCTCGAAGTCAACGAATCGGCGAGCATCACGGTCGTTCACTTCAAAGATCAAAAAATCATCGACCCGGTCGCCATCCAGGAGCTTGGTCAGGAACTGTTCGATTTGGTCGAGAACGAGGATCGACGCAAAATCGTCTTGAACTTTGCCAACGTGGAGTTTCTCTCCAGCGCCGCGCTCGGCAAGCTCATCACGTTTGAAAAGAAAGCCAAGCGGATCGGCGCCCAGATGATTCTCACGAACATTTCGCCGGAGATCTATCAGGTGTTCGCAATCACCAATCTCGACAAGCTCTTTCAGATCAAGGACAGCGAAGCCGACGCTCTGGCCGTGTTGTAATTGCCCCGCGCGACCGTGGATCAAAAGCGGCATGCCTTCGCCACCTCCACCAGCCGATCAGACTCTACGAGCGTCGCTCTCCAACTCGCTCACCGCGTATCACGTCTTCATTCAGTCGATTCTCGATCGGCTCACCGCATTGGGTTGGGAGAAGAGCGATCTTTTCGCGGTTCACATGGCCCTTGAGGAGTCGATCTCCAACGCCATTCGCCACGGCAACAAGGAAGACCCCGCGAAGAAAGTTCACGTCGACTGCCAGCTAAGCCCCGCGCGGTTCTGGGTGAAAATCTGCGACGAGGGCGCCGGCTTTAAGCCCGCTGACGTGCCCGACTGCTGCGCCCCGGACCGCCTCGAGGTTCCCGGCGGCCGCGGGCTTGCGCTCATGGAGGCGTACATGACGTTCGTCCAATACAACGATCGCGGCAACTGCCTGACCATGGAGAAGCGGTTGTAAGGCAAGCCCGCGGGCCGCAGTTTTCGCCCATCGATGCCGCGGCTGCCCTGCAATCTATACGACTCGCTTACGACGACTCGGCCCTTGCCGGGAAGCGTATCGTGAGATACTTTTAAGGATTCCACGCCGCAGAATCGTGACATTCCCCTGTAGCTCAGTTGGTAGAGCAAGCGGCTGTTAACCGCTTTGTCGTAGGTTCGAGTCCTACCGGGGGAGCTTTCTGATTTTCTACGTCCGTAGTATGCCGTCCAGTTAACGCCCGGCGCCGAGAGATCGGCCACCGGGCGTTTCTCGTTTCCGGCCTTTCGTCGCAACGGTTTGCGCGAACTCGGCGGCTCGCCTGGGCATCTCTGTTTCGAGAGATTGATGGCAGGGTGCGGAAGGAACTCCCACGGTTCCCTTCGCACCCCGAAATCTCGCCCCAAAACTCTCGGAATCTCTGATTAACAGACCCCTCGGAGTTAACAGGGCGGTTCCTTTCGGACCACGATGGAAGCCTTCGGTGTAAAACTTCAAGCATGTTCACTCCGTCATCGCGAAATTGGGAGGAGATGAAGTACGAGGCAGCGGGTTGTTGGCCTCTGCCGATCAACAATGGCGACGAATATGCACTCGTCACCAAGATGCCGGCTTCGACGGTCAAGGCGGCGTATCGGTCGTGTGCGGTGTCGCTCACGGTCGCCAGGGCGCATACGCCAGAAGGCGTGGTTCTGGCGACGACGTTGACCGTGGCGGACGATCCCAGCGCGGCACTAATGCTTTCCGGTGTGCTCCGCCATACGGAGGAGCAACTCGCCATCGAGAACATTCTGCGGACGGGGAGGACGCTGGTGGTCTTCTTCGATGAGTTGAGCCGGCCGGTCGCTCGCGCGGCGTGCGAGTTTAGCGTGCCCGAATGCACCGCGGCATCCAAATTGGTCGTTGCAGACGGTTCGCGTTATGCAGGGCCGTGGATTCCTCTGCTTTCTGACGTACTTGATGAGGTGCAGGGATTCAGCGATCCAAAGTTGACAGTGCCCGCGAAGTACTCGCCGACATTCATCACGATTCCAATGACGCTCTCCGGATTCGAGACCCAGCCCTCGACGACAATCGGATTGACGGAAGCGCTCGACTTCCGGTTAGACGATTCGGATGAAGGCCGCGGCCTGGAGCAGTCAACATGGCACTTGCTGGAACGATTGTTCGAGGGGCGAGTTTTCCACTCTCCCCAAGTCCACGAAGGCACGGACCTGCGCGAGCTGACGGATATTCTGACGTATTGCGACGTGGGTCTATGTCTATTCGAATCGAAGGCTGCGGCCATGCTCACCACCAGCTTAGATCGGCCAACGGAACGACGTGCGAAGAGCGTTCAGAAGCAGATCGACAAAGGTTTAGACCAGCTCGTTGGGGCGATGCGCAATGTCGCGCGTGGGCTCCCGCTCACGACGACGAGCGGTTCCGTCATTACGTTGCCTCCGACGGTCGGGACGATCCGTCAAGGGGTTGTGATGGTATCGGAAATGCTGCCTAGCCTGGATTGGGAAGGCGTGGGGGCACAACTCATCAAGGCCTCACAACTTTCAGGTGCAATGCTGCACGTTCTCGATCTGCAGGAACTGCGAATGCTCGTCGGGGTCAGCAAGAATGATCCGGTTTTATTCGCGGCATACCTTTCACACCGCTTCGACGTAATGACGGAGCGAAAGCATGCCTTGCTACGAACTCGCCTGGATGGCCCGCCGATGCCCTGAGGTTCCGGTACGTCATATCATTGACGGACCGGGTAGGTCAACAGATAGAGGCTGTTAACCATCTTGTTCCCGCCAGACAGCGAGCCCGTCGCCAAGCGAAGGTTGCTGTGGGCCACTCCACCAGGAGATGCCCCATGCGACCGATCGACGATTCTTTCATGACGCCTGACGAGCGTCGCTCCGAGGTGGCCGGCATCCTGGCAGCCGGCGTTCTGCGACTCTCCGCGATGGCGCGGCTGGCCACGGACGCGACCAATCGTCTTACCTCGGCGAATCCGCAGAAATCTGCCCCCTCATGCCTTGAGGTTCCCGACGAAACCGTGCTCAGTGTCCACAACGGTTAACGGTTTTCGAGAACCCCATACGTGGAGAGATGCATGAACGTTGGAAAAGAGGTCGCCGCGCTTCAGCGGATGACCGTCCGCGAACTGCGGACGCGATACGCCGTGGCGTTTGGCGAACAGACGCGGGCAGGCAACAAGGCCTGGCTTATCAAACGGATATTGTGGCGGTTGCAGTCGCTGGCCGAGGGGGACCTCTCGGAACGCGCCCGTCAGCGGGCCGTTGTGTTGGCAAACGATGCCGATGTGCGGTTGTCGCCACCTAAGGCCAAGCCCACGCCGCCGGCTCCGGCGTCGCGCA
>JBGSYU010000739.1:0-2783 GCA_041750715.1 Lacipirellula sp. | reverse complement strand
GCCCGCATGATGGCGGCCAAGCGGCCCGACCTCGTCCTCGCCGCGTTTGCGGCCCTTGCCGGCGACCGGCCGGACTGGGACTTGGTGATGATTGGCGAGGGTCCGCTGCGCGCCGAGCTTGAAGCCGGCGTGCCGCCGGCGCTGCGCGAGCGGATCGTTTGGACGGGCTTTCTCAACGGCGCCGCCGAAATCGCAGGCCTTTACGCCCAGTGCGACGTGATGGTCCTGCCGAGCGATCACGAGCCGTGGGGAGTCGTTATCGTCGAGGCGGCCGCCGCAGGCTTGGCCATCGTGGCGTCCGACGTCGTCGGCGCCGCGCCGGAACTGGTTAAGAACGGCTTCAACGGCGCCCTGTTTCCGCGCGGCGACTTGGCGGCGCTCAAAGAAGCCCTGGCCGACGTCACGCGCGCCGACCGTATCGACCTCACCAAGGAGCGGTCGCGCGTCGTTCTACACGACTGGCTCGCGGATTGCGATCCGGTCGCGGCGTTCCGCGCCGCGATGGTGCATGCGAGCGTTATCGAGGACACGCCGATCGATTCGACCGCTTCGACGACGGCGGGAAACTATTCAATTCGCACCGAGGGCGCCGTCGCCGCGCCGGTGTAACTGGGCGGATCGCTCGCCGGGAACGACTCCATCGCCGCTTCGTCGGTGGGATCGACGGCTCCGCTCGAACGGGACCGCGTCGCCGTCGATAAGTGATTTTGTCCCTCCCACGGACCTTCGTGAAGATTGCGCTTGCCCGGCGCCGGCCCTTCCGCTCGCAGTTGGTGCAGCATGCGACTTCGCAGCGCGCACGACCCGGTGGCGCCGCGGTAGACCATGAAGGCGCCAACGCCCAGCGCAATCATCGCCCGCATACGCATCCGCGACAGGCCGTACCCGGCGAGGCAGGCGCCAGCGGCGGTGGATAGCCAGCGCTCTTCGGGTCCCAAAGCGCCCTCGTCGCGGCGGTTATGCGTTTGGAACTCGCCGAACGAAGACCGGTGTAAGCCGCCCATAATGACCCCTCTTGCTAGAATAGAGAACGAAATCGAGGTATTGTGTTTACGGAGGGATTTTATCGGCAAATCCCGTGCCCGTTTCACTTTTTTCGCAATCCATGGAATTCCATCATAGTGACCATCGCCGATCTGAAAACGAGGCTCTCCACCGCGACCAGTGACGATCCACAAGCGGCGGTCGCCATCGTCGACGCGCTGCTAGCAGCTTCGGCAGACGCCGGAGCGAGCGATTTGCATCTGCTGCCCAGCGCCGACGGCCTGGCGATCTCCTGGCGTATCGACGGCGTGTTGCAGCCGCTGGGCAGCGTGCCCAACGAGTTGGCGAGCAACGTCGTCACGCGGCTAAAAGTCCTTGCACGGCTGCTCACCTACCGCACCAATGTGCCGCAGGAGGGGCGCATCGCGGCGCGGCCCGGTTCGGTCGAGGTCCGCATCAGCACGTTTCCCACGTTGTTTGGCGAGAAGATCGTCGCCCGCAATCTCCCCCGCGGCGAACCACCGCTGGCCCGAAACGCCGACCTCGGGCTGCCGGCGGAGGTGAGCCAGTCGCTTCGCGACGCGCTGCTGCAAACCTCCGGCGCGCTGATCGTCGCCGGCCCGGCCGGCAGCGGCAAGACGACGACGGCCTACTCGTGCCTCCGTGAAATCATGGACGGCGGTCGCAGCCGGCGAAGCATTGCCTCGCTCGAAGACCCGGTGGAGGTCGTCGTCGAAGGGGTCGCCCAATCGCAAGTCGCCGAGGCCGCCGGGTTCGATCTACTCACCGGCCTCCGATCGCTGGTGCGGCAAGACCCCGAGGTGATCTTCATCGGCGAGATTCGCGATGCCGAAGCCGCGGCGGTCGCGCTGCAAGCGGCGCTCACGGGCCAGTTGCTCATCACTACGTTTCACGCGACCGACGCCGCCGTAGCGCTGAGCCGATTGGGCGAAATGGGAATCCCGCCGTATGCCATTCGCAGCGGCGTTCGCAGCGTCGTCGCTCAGCGATTGGTGAGGAGGCTTTGCGATTGCGCTCGACCTGCCGAGTTAGATGCGGCGGCGGCGTTGAACCTCGGCCGGTTGGAGCTTTCAGCAGCCGGCGTAAAGCGCCCCGTTGGTTGCGAAGCATGTCGCCATACCGGCTACTCCGGCCGTCTGGCGGTCGCGGAGGTGCTCGATCTCCAATCGCCGCGCGTGGCGGAAGCCGTTCTCGCTCGCAGCGACGCCGCCACGCTTCGCGAGGCGGCGACGGCGTCCGGGATGATCGGCCTTTATCCGCGCGCGGCCGCGCTGATGAGCGAAGGCGTGACCAGCGCCGAGGAAGTGATACGCGTCTTCGGGATCGCTATTTAGAGCGAAACTTACGTGGGTGTAGGGGGAGTAGGTCATTCTGAGCGGAGCGAAGAATCTAGTATAACGTCAGATCCTTCGCTCCGCTCAGGATGACATCCGCGTTCGCCACTGGCTATACTGCAAAGGCTTGTCAACCTCGCGTCCTTCGCTTCTTCAGGAACAGAGGCCAGGCCCGCACCGGCGCCTGTCGCTGCCATGATCTTTTCGTCGGGCGGCCAGCCGCAGCGGGTAACGCTCGACGACCTCGCGGCGCTGAACCGCGAAATCTCGGCGCTGGTGCGGAGCGGCTTGCCCTTGGAAAGCGGCTTGCGTGAAGTGGCCGCCGATTTCGGCGGCGGCGCCGGTCGGCTCGCCGCCCGTCTGGCGGAGGAAACCGCCGCCGGCAAGACGCTCACCGAAGCCGTCGCTGCGCAGGGCGATTCGCTGCCCCCCGTCTATCGCGCC
>JBGSYU010000738.1:0-3304 GCA_041750715.1 Lacipirellula sp. | reverse complement strand
CCCTGCTTAACGCCTTGACCGTACTCGCGCGTCTGCTGATGCCCACAACGCGCTCCAACCGACAAAAACCAACCGCCAACCACCTACTCGCGATGGTCGCCTAGCATCACCAAAAACCGACTACTTCAACGGGCTGCTAGGCGAGTACGCCAACCGGGGCCACCCCAGATTGCTGATTATGCTGCATCCCCAACAACCCGCTCGCGCCGTATACTTAAGCAAACAACAAAAAAACCGAGGCCGGATGCAACGCACCCGGCCTCGGCCGATCCACCGGTGGTCGGCGACGCACTGACTTACCCAAGCCCAACGGCGCTAACTGTTTGGAGCTTGGCGTGAACAGCGTTTCGTCGGCCGCCCTTTTTTATTTCTGTTTGTCGGCGCCCTCCTTCGAAGCTTTCTGGGCGGCGGCCAGCTTGGCCTTCAGCTCCGCGTTTTCCGGCTCCGCTTTGGCGAGCAGTTGGTACATCTTCACCGCCTTGGCGTGCTCGCCGCGATCGGTGTAGACGCGGGCCAAGGCGCCCGTCGCGGCGTTGGCTTCGGGATTCAGCTTCTGCAGCTTTTCCCACAACGCCACCGCCTCGTCGATCTTGCCTTCGGCCTCCAGGCATCGTGCGAGTCCATTCATCGGACCGCCTGCCTTGGGATTCTCGGCCAGGCACTTCTCGAAGTAAGGCTTCGCCTCGGCCGCCTTGCCGGAATTGAGCAGGCAAAACGCCAACCCGTTCATAGCGTTGACGTTGTCCGGCTCCGAAGCGAGCGCCTCGCGAAACAACCGTTCGGCCGAGCGGGGCTGACCCTGGAAAAACAACTGCCAGGCCCGCGCTAAATCGACGCCCTTCGGCGGCTCGACCGGCTCGATCTGCCGGCGCAAGTCGTCGCTCAACTCCTTCGCCGCCGCCGCCGCGATCATCGCTTGCAGCGTCGCATCTTGTGGAGCATCGCCAGCCGCCTTCCGCAGCCATTTCTGCGCCGCAGCGTACTTGCCCGTCAGCAGATACAAACGACCGAGCCCGTACCACGCCGCCGGCGCTTGCGGCGCCGCCTTCAAGAGGTACTTCTCGGCACGCTCGTAATCCCGTAGCGCCAGTAGTGACTGGCCCATCCCATTAAGTCCCGCCGGGTGCTTCGGCTCAGCAGCCACGCACTTGGTGAAAGACTTAACCGCCGCCTTGGTCTGACCGGAATTGAGCTGCGCCCATCCCAAGCCATTCCAAGCGTTTGCGGCGTCGGGATCCAACTCGACCGCCTTTTCAAACTTGCCGATCGCCTCGTCGAACTTCTGCTGTTGCCACAAAGCCCAGCCTTCTTTCTCCAGCGCCTCGGCCTGCTCGACCGCCGCCTGGCGATCGACGACTGCGGCCTGCACGGCCGCGCTCGCTTTCTTTTCTCCCACCGACTCGCCAGACGAGTCGAGGGCCAGCAGCCAACTAGCGGCTACTGCGATTGCCAATACTGACATGACGACACCTCCTATCAAAAAGCCCAACGTAGTTCGGCGACGCCGACGTCGACGCCGCTCCTCGCTGCGCAGCGATTCCGCAAGCAATTGGTCCGACCCGTGCAGCACTGCATCGAGCAGCGCCTGCTGGTCGGTTGGCTCTTCGTTCGTGTGACGGTCGATCGTTTCTGAATTCGGGTTCATCTCAAATTGCCTTGATAATGCGGGCCGCTTCGTCCGCTGAATCGTCTGCATGGCTCACGGCGTCCAGCGGCGTGCCGCTCACCGTGCTTGTAAGAGCGATCTCGGCCCGCAGTGCGTCGATCACCTTGTCGAGCCGCGACCGCACGGTCGGATAAGAAACGCCAGCCTGCTCGGCGATCTGCTTCAGGTTGCCGCCGGCCAACACGAAGAGCTCAATAAACCGCTGATGCTCCGTTGGGAGTTTGCCCAGCCGCGCGGCGGGAAAAGGCCCCTCGACCGAGCAATGGCACGCCCGGCAGGTCATCCGGGTGGTTTCCATCAACTGCTTGCAGTAGGGGCACTGGTTCGTCAGCGGCATGGAATTTCTCGATAAAACTAAGAATCGTTCGCTATTATTTTTACTTTATTGCATATTGTCAACATGTAATGTCAAATAAAGTCATCTCGCCTAACCGTAGACTCAGATTTTGCGCACGAAATTGTGCGACCTCTGCGGATGTCGGGTGGTGCGCACTGTTCAGCGCGCAAACCGCGCCAACGAAAGAAAGTCGAATGGCAGCGCCGTCGTTCCATCGATTGTCAGATCCGCGAGCGCGCGACCCAACACCGGCGTGAACTTAAACCCATGCCCCGATAGCCCCGCCGCGAACACGATACGCCCGTCATCGGGATGCCGATCGACGATGAAGTGCTCGTCCGGCGTCATCGTGTAAAGGCAAACGGCGTGCTCGCGGCAGGGCGTGGTCGTTGCCGGCAAGTGGGCGTGCAAAAAGGCTTCGACCGGCGCCCGGTCGGCGTTGCGGAGCGTGCGATCGACGCTCAGCGGATCGCCGACGTTCTCGCCGCCGCTGTGCTGGGCCGCCTTCAGGCCCCGTGAGTCGATGGCCGGAAAGCCGTAAAACGTCCCTTGCGGCAACTCAAACAAAAAACACGGACACCCGGCATCCGCTTGTCGATGATCCGCCGTGGCGGGCGCTTTCGCCTCCCCGGAGTCAAACCACATCAGCACCTTGCGGCGAACATGCAGTTCAATGCCGAGCGGCGCGAGAAGTTGCCCCGCCCAGGCGCCCGCAGTAATCACTAGCCGTGCGGCGCGAAATACACCGGCGCTGGTTCGCAACACAATGTCGGCGCCGCTCGACCAATCGTGTACCTCGACGCCAGCAAGCAACTCGGCGCCCGACGCCTTCGCCGCATCAAGGCAGGCTTGGACGCAAGGCTCGACGTGCAGCAGACCGGCGCGGCGTTCAAAGACGCCCGCCAGATCCTCGGAAACGCGAAACGCCGGCCACCGCCGTTCGATAACGCGAGCCGAGAACCGTTCGACTTCTAGTCCATGCTGCTGGGCCGCGTTCAAGACCCCCGGAACGACCACGCCATCAGCGGGCCCCATCTGAATTAGCCCCGTTTCGCGCTTCAGCTCGCGACCCGTGAGCACTTCCAGTTCCTCCCACAGCCGATAGCTTTCCAGCAGCAGCGGCACATAGTCGGCATGCTCGAAATACGCCTGCCGGATGATCCGCGTTTGCCCGTGCGAACTGCCGCGGTCGTGCGGCGGGTGAAACCGATCGATCCCCAGCACCCGCAGGCCGCGCGCTGCTAGCTGCCACATCGCGGCGCTGCCCACGCCGCCGGCGCCGAGGACGATGGCATCGTACG
>JBGSYU010000737.1:0-7234 GCA_041750715.1 Lacipirellula sp. | reverse complement strand
GAGGTCCCGCGCCAGGCGGAGATGCTGGAAGCCGTCGTCGAGCAGCAAAAGTTGCGTCGCCAGCTCCTCCACCGCGATGGCGGACGACGCGACGCGATCGGGGTTTTGCAGGTGGGGCACGTCGGGCAGCGCCAGTTCCAGTTCGAGGGCTTCGTCGTTCACCCCCCCCTGCTCCGCCCCGTAGCCGCGGCTGAGGATGGCCACCCGCACGTCGTGCCGACGCAGGCGGCGGGCGATCCACTCGACCATGGGCGTCTTGCCGGTGCCGCCCATCGTGAGATTGCCGACGCTAATCACGGGGACCGCGGACCGGTGAATTTCCGCGGAGCCGCGGTCGTAGCGCCAATTCCGCCCACGAACCACCCAACCGTAAGGAATGCTCGCCGCATGCAAGGCCGTTCGCAGCAGCCCGGCCATTGGCCCGTGCCGCCGGCCGCTGACGATTTCACGAAATGCGGTGGGTGAAAGCACGGGGGCTGGGGGCTGGGGGCTGTGGGCTGGTATCGTAATTCTCTGGAAATTCCCCGAAGTCACTAGGTCCAGTGGCACAAAATTGCGGGTGTGAGCGTCTCAACTTTGTGTCGGGCCTCCTATAATGGAGAGTTGAACTCCTTCTTCAAATCCCCCTCCCTTGAAGGGAGGGGTTAGGGGAGGGATTCTCAAGCGATTCCATCAATCGAGGTTTGTGGCGGCGGCGGCGTCCTGCAATCCCTCCCCCGTCCCAGGAGAATTGCAAAGTCCGGAAGCTGTCACTCTGAGGTACTCCGAAGAGTCCGGCCAGATTCTTCGGAGTACCTCAGAATGACCTTGCGCGCGGGACTTTGCAGTTCTCCTGTCCCCCGTGCCCTCCCTGCGAGGGAGGGGAGTTAACACTGTACGATTCATGTCGACCATCGCCCCACCGTCGAAGCCGCTCAACCCCGCGCTGGTCGATAGCGAGCACTACATCGACGACCAAATCCGTCGCACGCGGCGCTCGCTGAAGCTGGTCGACCTGGCGGCGGGGCTCATCACGCTCACCATCGGCCTATTGGCGTTCGTGCTGCTGGCGGCGGTGCTCGATCACTGGGTCGTGCCGGGCGGACTGAACGTGCCCGGGCGGATCGCCGTCTTCGGCTTGATGCTCGCGGCAATCGCCTGGTACGGGTGGCGGCAGTTCGTGCCGCTATTGAGGTCGATCAACCCGGTGTACGCGGCCCATACGATCGAGCGCAACTCGCCGTCGCTCAAGAACAGCCTGTTGAACCTGCTGATGTTTCGCACGCATCGGCAGCACATGTCGACGCGCGTGTACCATGCGCTGGAACAGCAAGCTGCGCAGCGGCTCTCCACGGCGACGCTCGACACGACGATCGACCGCTCCGCGCTGCTGCGGCTAGGGTACGCGCTGCTGGCGATCATCGCCGTCTGCGCGGCGTACAGCGTGCTGTCACCGAAGAACATGGCCCTCTCGGCGGCGCGGGTGCTGGCGCCGTGGTCCGATCTCGCGGCCCCCAGTCGCGTACACATCATGGACGTCCGGCCAGGCGACATGTCGCTGGCCCGCGGCGAGCGGCTGGAAATCGCGGCCACCATCGGCGGTCTGCGAGCCGACGATTCAATTCGCGTTCACTATTCGACCGCCGACGAGCAATTGGTCGACGAGTCCGTTTCAATGAAGGCGCCCGACGCCGGCCTCGGGCGGTTCGTGGCCGAACTGCCCCGCGGCGGCGATGCGGCCGTCGAGGCGGGCGTGCAGCAGAACCTCGTTTACTGGATCGAGGCGGGCGACGCGCACTCCAAAAAGTTCAACGTCACCGTCTTCTCGCGGCCGACGATCATCGTGCAAAAGGTGCAGTACGAGTACCCCGCGTACACCGGCTTCCCCTCCGCGGAGATCGACAGCACGGGCGACATACGCGCTCTGGAGGGAACGCAGGTCACTATCTCGGCGCTGGCGAACCAACGCATTAAGAGCGCGTACGTCGACTTCGACGCCGACGGCCGCAACGACCTGCGGATGACCGTCGACGGCGACCACGCGACGGCACGCTTTCCGCTGGCGCTGAAAGCGGATCGCCGCACGCCGAAATTCCAGGACTACATCCTCAAGTTTACTTCCGCCGAAGGACGCTCCAACGTCGATCCGCCGAAATACCGCATTGAGGTGACGCCGGATTACGCGCCCGAGGTTCGCGTCACCTCGCCCGAGGAGCCGGAGCGAACGGTGCGCGTCAATGAGACGGTGCTCATTGAACTGGAGGCGCGCGACCCGGACTTCGCGCTGTCGAGCGTGCGGCTGATCGGCAAAGTGGGCGACCGCGAAGCGACGTTGGCGGAACCGCTCGCCAAGAAACACGAAGGCCGCTTCGGCGCCATCAAGCCGTTCACGCCGGGCGACGTGAAGCTCAAGCCCGGCGACGTGCTGGAGTACTGGGCCGAAGCCCGCGACAATCGCCGGCCCGACGCGAATGTGGCGCTGAGCGAACATCGGCGCCTAAAGATCGCCGGCCCCGCGGAAGGTCCGCAACCTGAAAACCAAAAGAATGGCGAGTCCGCTTCAGCGGTCGGCCAGCGCGACCAGCAGAAGCCGAGCGAAAGCGGCGAAGCCGGCGAGCAAAACGAAGGCGGCCCCCAACAGCCCGGCGATCAGTCCGACGGCGAGAGTGAAGAGAGCGACAACGGCAGTCAACAGGGTGTCGGCGGCGCCGGTGCCAACGGCCAGCAGAACGAAAAAGCCCAAAGCGAGCAGGGCGTCGGCGGCGCCGGTGAATCGGGCCAGGCTCAATCCAACGATCAAAAAGAACAGGGCCCAGGTGGCGCCGGCGCTTCCAGCCAGAACGACGCCGACCAATCGCAGCCAGGCGAGTCCGCTTCAGCGGGCGGGCAAAACGAGCAAACGCAGCCCGGCGCCCAAGAACAGCCCGGCAATCCAGAAGGCGCCGAGCAAGGCCAGCAGCAGGAAAAGGTCTCCACCGACGGCAGCGACGACGTAACCGCGTTCCAAAAGCTCGCCGAAAAACTCAACCCACAAACCAACCCCAAAGAGTCCGCCGGCGAGTCCGCTTCAGCGGGCGGGCAAAACGCTCAACCACAAGATGCGGACCCCGCCCAAGCAAAACCCAGCGAGGCCGCAGCCAACAATCCCGACGAACCGCAAGGCGCCGCCGACCCAAGCGCATCAGAAACAACCGACGGCAAACTAAGCGAGGAAAAGGGCGCTCAAAAACCCTCCCAAGAAGGAGCCACCAACGAAAACCCGGGCGACGCCGGCGCAGGCCACAACTCCGAAGAACAAGAAGGCCCGCCCGCCGCCTCCGGCAAAAAAGCCGTGGAGAAGCGAGACGCCGACGAATCCAATAAAAAGTTGACGGACGATAAAGAGCCGCCCAGCGACGCCGGCGGCAAACGCGAGTCCGACACCGACGGCGGCCAGTCGGGCGACCAAACCGGCGGAGGCCAAGAAGGCGGCGGCCAACAAGCCGACGCCCCCGGCAAAGGCCAGCCCGGTCAAAACGAACCCGCCGACGCCGGCGGCGGCCAGGCCAATGAGAAAGGAGAAGGGGAAACCGGGACGAACGCCGGCGACGGCAAAACTGCCGACGGCAAGACCGGCGAGTCGAGCGGCGATAAAAAAGGCGAAGGCAGCCAACAAGGCAAGCCGGATGAACCCAATACCGGCGAGTCCGCTTCAGCGGGCGGGCCAACTGGCGAGTCCGCTTCAGCGGATGGGCCCAACGGCGAGTCCCCCACGCCCTCCGATCCCGACGGCAAGCAGCCCGCCGCCCAACCCGATTCCAAACCGGGCCAGCCCGCCGGCGGGAAATCGCCGAAGGGGGCCGATGGAGCGCAGCCCGGCGGCGAGCCAGGCGGCAGCGACTCCGCGGGCCAGCCGCCCCAAGACGGCAAACGCCCCGATTCGGCAGAAGGAAAACCGGGCGAGCCGCAGTCGCCCAATCAACCCAGCGGCGGCGGCCAAGCCGGATCGTCGCAACCGCAAGGCGGGGGCCAGGGCGGCGTCGCCGAATACGCCGAGCAACCCGACAACGAGGAAGCGAAAGAGGACGAAGCCAACCTGAAATTCGCGCAGCAGCAAACCGATCTCGTACTCGAACGACTCGACGACCAACTCGCGAAGAAGAAGGTCGACGCCGAGTTGCTCAAGAGTCTGGGGTGGAGCGAGGCCGAGCTACGGCAGTTCGTCAACCGCTGGAAGGCGCTAAAGGCTCGCACCGGCAACGAAGGCGAGGACGGCGAGAAGGCCCGACAGGAACTCGACGGAGCACTACGAAGTCTCGGACTGCGACAACAAGGCCCCACGCGAGTCCGCGCCGCAAGCCAAGCGGATAAGCTACGCGTGAACGACTCGTACCGCGCGCGCCCGCCGATTGAATACGCCGATCGCGTGCGCGAGTACTCGAAGGGCGTCGGCGCGCAGGACAACTAAATGAAGCTCGTCTCTCAACCGCTCGACTAACTGCCCTTTGACGATGATAACATATTAAGCTAAGCTGTTATCATGATTCGAACTCAAATTAGTTTACCTCCTGAAGAGTACAAGGCCGCTAAGAGCGAAGCCAAGCGGCTTGGCATTTCCTTCGCTGAATTCTTGCGACGCTCGTTGCGCGCTGTTTTGCCTCCCCGAAAAGACGCCCCCTGGATGTCGTTTGCGGGCATGGTCGAGTCGGGCGATTCAGCTTCCAGCCAACGCATCGACGAGATCGTCTATGGCGAAGAAAAATGAGGCTTACGTCGATACTTCAGCGCTCATTGCCTTCCTCGATCGTTCCGATTCGCATCATCGGCGGTTTAAGAACCTCTTCTCAACTCCACCGCCGCTGATAACGACGACTCTCGTCGTAGCGGAAGGACACGCTTGGTTCTTGCGTCGATACGACCGAGTCCGGGCGATGAATTTTCTAAAACTGATCGAAGCCCTGCCGTCGCTCGCGATCCAGACCGTTGGACGCGTCGAGCAGGACGCCGCGTTGATTTACATACGAAAGTTTTCCGACCAAGACTTGACGCTGGTCGACGCCATCGGATTGCACGTCATGCGCCAACGTCGTTTAGCGGCGTGCTGGTCGACGGATTTTCATCTCGGATTAACGGGGGTGCCCCTGGTCATTCACAGTTCCTGAAGGCGACGACTGCTTGGCCTAACCGCATGCTTACGGAAGCCGTCCATCCTACCCCTAGGGGTTATTTCACGCGGGCCCGTTTGTTGGCGGGGAACCCGCCGACGGCTCCGCCGGAACGTCCCGATCGCGGCTCGTCAGGTTGCGCGTCTCTCGCCTCGGCGACGTCGGAGGCGCCGCTGCCCATCGACTCTTCCAACGCGCCTAATTCGGGATCGCCGTGCCCTTCATTAGTTCCGCCTAAACCGCCCGACGCCCCGCCGCCGCCCGGGGTGCCGGCCGCGTGAACGTCGTTTCGCTCGTGCGCGGCCTCGAATTGGCTCTCCAAATCAGCCGCCGATTCGGCGAACGGGCGATCGACGGAATCCATGCGATCGCGCTCGCGCCTCGCTTTCTCCGGAGCCAGCGTATCGGCGGGCGAGTGCGGGCGGCCTTTGTCAAAGTTTACATCGGGCGCGGAGTTCGCGATGGCCGCGCATTTGATGCAATGGCGCGCGTAGGGAATCGCGTCGAGACGCTCCGCGGCGATGATTTTCACGCACTGTTCGCAACGTCCGAAGGTCCCGTGCTCCAGCCGCGCCAGCGCGGCCCGCACCTCGTTGGCCAGGTACTCCTCGTTTTCTAAAAGCGTAGCGTTGAGATCGTGCAGAAACTCGTCGGTCCCGCCGTCCCCTAAGTGGAGCGGCACGTTCGACAGTTCATTGGCGCCGTGGCCGCCCGAGGGCGACAGCGTCTGCTCGGTCATCGCCGAAACTTCGGGCCGCATCCGAATCAGGAGGGCTTCGAGTTGTCGGCGGGCGGTCTGATGCTTCGTTGCATTAATTGCTTTCATGCTGCACTTCCTTCTGCTGCTGTTTATTCTGCGGCCGCGTTGAGGGCAAATGCAAGATGCAAACCGTATGCCGCCGCGAATCATTTGCGGACGCCTCCTCGTGCAATCTCGCCGCCACTTACGTTAGGATAAGGCAATGACGTTTACGGTGCCCCGCTACCTGGTCGCGTTCCATCCCAAGCGCGTCTCCCATCACTTCGTCGACGTGCTGGTGATCGGCGGCGGCATCGCCGGCTTGCGGGCGACCATGGCGATTGACCCGCGGCTGTCGGCGCTGGTCGTGACCAAGGACCAGTTGCAGGAATCCAACAGCGCGTACGCCCAAGGCGGCATCGCCGGGGTGCTGGGCGCCGACGATCGGTTTGAGGATCACGTCGAAGACACGCTCGTCGCCGGCGCCGGCTTGTGCGACCGCGAAGTCGTTGAGATGGTGGTCCGCGAGGCGCCGGGGCACATCCGCCAGCTCATCCAGTGGGGCACCTCGTTCGACAAAGAGGAAGGCGAGTTGCTGCTGGGCCGCGAAGGTGGGCACAGTCACAACCGCATCGTCCACGCGCTGGGCGATGCGACGGGCCAAGAAATTATGCGAGCCATGATCGCTCGAGCGCGCGACGAGCTGCGCGCCCAAATCTGGCAGAACACGTTCACCATCGACCTGCTGACCAGCGACGATGCTTGCTGCGGCGCCCTGGTGTGGAACGAGCGCCACGGCAAGACGTACGTCTGGGCCAAGCAAACGATTCTCGCCACCGGCGGCGCCGGGCAGATTTTCCGCGAAACGACGAATCCGCTCGTCGCCACCGGCGACGGCCACGCCGCCGCCTACCGCGCCGGCGCCGAGCTGGCCGACATGGAATTCATGCAGTTCCATCCCACGGTGCTGTACATCGCCGGCAGCAGCCGCAGTCTCATCACCGAAGCCGTCCGCGGCGAAGGGGGCATCCTGGTCGACGTGCAGGGCCACCGGTTCATGCCCGACTACGACGGGCGGGCCGAGCTGGCGCCGCGTGACGTGGTGAGCCAGGCGATCGCCGATCGCATGGAGAAGACCAAGCACCCGTGCGTCTATCTCGACTTGAGCCATCTCGACGCTCTGGCCATGCGCCGCCGCTTCCCCGGCATCGCGCAGCGCTGCCGCGAGTTCGGATTGGACATCGCCACCGATCGTATTCCGGTACGGCCGGGCGCGCACTACATGATCGGCGGCGTGAAGGTCGATCTGGACGGCCGCACGTCGCTGGCGGGGTTGCTCGCCGCGGGCGAAGTCACCAGCAGCGGGCTGCAT